>JAYRKO010000099.1:0-7457 GCA_041905745.1 Tagaea sp.
ACTTCGCCGCTCTACACGATCCGCGAAGCGTTCACCGGGCCGCACCCGATGGACTCCTCGCTGCCCCACATCTTCGGTGTGCTTTCGCTGATCGTCTGGACGCAGGTCATCGTCGTCACGCTCAAATACGTGACCTACATCCTGCGCGCCGACAATCGTGGCGAAGGCGGCATGTTCGCGCTGATGGCGCTCGCGATGAAGGCGGCACCTGCGGGTATCCACCGCGGCGTTCCCATCATGGCGGCGGGTCTCTTCGGCGCATCGCTGTTCTTCGGCGACGCGATCATTACGCCCGCGATTTCCGTTCTCTCGGCGGTGGAAGGTCTGAAGGTCGCGGCGCCCGAACTCGAGCGTTACGTGGTTCCGATCTCCTGCGCGATCCTGGTCGTTCTGTTCGTTTTCCAGCGACGCGGAACCGCACAGGTCGGCGCCTTCTTCGGGCCTGTGACGATCATCTGGTTCATCACGCTGGCCGCGCTCGGCGTCGTGTCGATCGTGCAGACGCCGGCGGTCCTTGCGGCAATCAATCCCTATTACGGACTCCATTTCCTCTGGAGCGACGGCTGGCGCGGATTCCTCGTGATGGGCGCCGTCTTCCTCGCGCTGACGGGTGCGGAGGCCCTGTACGCCGATATCGGGCATTTCGGAAAGCGGCCGATCCGTCTCGCCTGGGTCAGTTTCGTCCAGCCGGCGCTCCTGCTGAACTATTTCGGGCAAGGCGCGCTTCTGATTCGCGAGCCGTCGGCGTCGGCGAACCCGTTTTTCCTGATGGTGCCCGACGTTCTGCTTCTTCCGGTCGTCTTCCTCGCGACGACGGCGACGGTGATCGCCTCGCAGGCCGTCATCACCGGTGCGTTCTCGCTGTCGCGTCAGGCGATCCAACTCGGCTACCTGCCGCGAATGGAAATCCGGCACACCTCGGAAACCGAAATCGGCCAGATCTATATCCCGCGCGTGAACTGGTTGCTGTGCGCGTGCGTCCTGGCGCTCGTCATCGGATTCCAGTCGTCGTCCAATCTCGCATCCGCGTACGGCGTCTCGGTGTCGGGCGAAATGTGCGTGGCGACGCTGATCGCATACGTCGTCGCGCGCCACATATGGGGATGGTCGCGCCTGCAGGCGCTGGCTGTGACCATCATTCTCATCGCCGTCGATCTTTCGTTCTTCCTCGCGAACTTCGTCAAGATCGCTGACGGCGGATGGATGCCGCTGCTGGTTGGCGCCGGTCTCTATGCGATCTTCACGACGTGGAAGCGGGGGCGGCGCATTCTCGTCGAGCGCCTGCACGAGAGCACGGTCCCGCTCGAACCTTTCATCGGACGGCTGCGCGAAGGAAATCCTCCGCGCGTTGCGGGCACGGCCGTGTTCATGACGGGCACACGCGACGGCGTACCCTACGCGCTGCTGCACAATCTCAAGCACAACAAGGTCCTTCACGAGCGCGTCGTCCTGCTGACCGTGGTCTTCGAACAGATCCCGCAGGTTTCCCAGAAGGACCGTATTCAGGTCGAAGCGTTGGAGAAGAATTTCTGGCGCATAACGCTGCGCTACGGTTTCGTCGAGGCGCCGAACATCCCGCGCGCGCTTCGCCTTGCGCAGCCGTTCGGCCTCAAGCTCGACATGATGGACACGTCGTTCTTCTTCGGGCGCGAGAACCTCGTCATGAAGAGCAAACCGCTGATGCCCCGGTGGCGTGAGAAACTCTTCATCGGACTTTCGCGCAGCGCCTACAGCGCCACCGCCTTCTTCCGCATTCCGTCCAACCGCGTCGTGGAGTTGGGAACCCAAGTGGAGATCTAGCGATGGCACATCCGGCCTTGGTGGATCCGAAGGCGTTGTTTCCGTTCGGCTCGGGCGCGAAACACACCGTGTTCCTCAAGCCGCTGCTGGATGAAATCCTGCCGCCGCGAACGCATCTTTCCGCCGGGGAATACAGCTACTACTCCGATTTCGACGATCCGACGCGCTTCTTCATCCGCAACGTGCGTTACGATTTCGGCTTTTCGGGCGCCCGCCTCGATATCGGAAAATATTGCGCCTTTGCGCACGACACGACGTTCATTCTTTCCGATGCAAACCATGCGACGGGCGGGCCGTCGACTTTTCCGTTCCCGGTCTTCGGTGGCGCCTGGGCGGAGAAAATGGCGCCGCGCGACTATCCGGCGACAAACAAGGGGAGCACGCGCGTCGGACACGACGTGTGGTGCGGCTACAATTGTGTCGTGATGCCGGGCGTCACGATTGGTTCGGGTGCCATCGTCGCCGCGTGCGCCGTCGTCACGCGCGATGTCCCGCCCTATGCGATGGTCGCCGGAAATCCGGCGCGGATCGTGAAAATGCGGTTCGGGCCGGACGAGATTGCGAAACTTCTGGAAATCGCTTGGTGGGATTGGCCGGCCGATCGCGTTGCTGCTGCCGTGCCGCTGCTGGTGGCCGGCGATGTTGCCGGTCTGGCCGAATTCACACGCTAGACCAAGGGACGGCGAGCGATTAACCTTGTCCGCGTCGGCCTGAAGCGGGCCTGAGGAGGTTTTGCGAATGTCGGGATTGGCAATGTGGATCGTTGGCGTGATCGCCGCGTTTCTCGCGGTGGTCGGGCTCGTGCTGGCGTCGGGCGCGCATGGCGGGCCGATGTATCTGATCGGGTTGGTTCTCTTCCTCGCATCTGCCTTGTTCGACTTTTGGCTGATCAAGAAGTACTTCGATCAGCAAGAAGGGCACTAGGCGGGCGTGAAGGACCGCTCTGTTGCCGAGTCCACATGAAACGATGAAATTCGGATCAATTGGCGGGATTGGCGCGGAATCGGGCGAGCTCGGGCATATTCCGCAAATTTGAGGGCATTGATTTTAAACATCGAATCATCACCAATTGGTTAATTTCTTGATTTTAGCGAAAAACGACTCCCGTCTCCTGCAGGGCTATGCTATCCCCACCGGACTGCAATAAATCGAAATAATCGTTTCGGCAGGACGGCTTGGATGATTGAACTTCTCGTCGCAATGGCGGTTGCTTCGCAGGGGAACGACGTTTCCCAGCAGGGCGATACGCAGACGACGTCGTTCCCGTCGGCCGTTGAGACGGTTTCGCTCGCGCCGAATTATCTGCTGGATCCAAGTCTTCCGTTCGTTTTCCTGCCTGGTTCGGACGCTGCCGGTACGGCACCGACCGTGGCCGTGGCACCCAACGCCAAGGAGGCGGTCAAGGCTAAGGCTGTGGCGGCCCCGGCGCGCCCTGCGACGGGCCCGGAAGACGATATGGCTCTCCTTGCGAGTCTTGAGAATTCCGTGCAGGCGGCGCCCGAATGGGCTGCCCGTCCGCCTGGTCAGGCCCCGCGCGATGCGTTCGGCGCCGGTACCGATCTGCGCCGCGTCGCGACGCAGGTCAGCCGCGCGGAGACGCGCTACAAGGCCGGCAAGCGCGTCGTGAAACTCGAGGTTTTCCGTCCGGATACCGACGGCCAGCGGCCCGCCGTTCTGCTGCTGCATGGCGCGTCCGGGATGGGCAATGGCGCGTTTTACCGAGGTGCGGCCGAAAGTTTTGCCGAAGCCGGGTATGTCGTCTATCTCCCGCACTATCTGGGGGAACGTAATCGCAACCGGCCGCGCGGTCGGGGGCTGATCTCCGAGTTCGAGCAGCAGTTCGAAGCCGTCCAGGGCGCTTTGGACGAGATGGCCAAGGACGCGCGGGTCGACAGCACGCGGATGGCGGCGTTCGGTTTCTCGCTGGGCGGTTTCCAGGCCCTCGGCCTGTCGAGCCGCGACAAGCGGCTGGTGGCCGTCGTCAACATGGGCGGCGGTATGCCCGGTAACGTGGAGCCATTGACGACCCGCCTCGCGCCGACGCTTATCCTGCACGGCCAGAAGGACCGAACCGTGCCCGTATCGCGTGCGGCACGTACGCGCGACCTGCTGAAGAAGCTCGATGTGCCGTTCGAGATGGTGCTTTTCCCGAACCAGCCGCACTTTTTCCAGGCTGCCGCAAGCCGGGAAGCAATCGACCGTTCGATCGGATTTTTCGACCGTCAGATGAAGCCGGTCGAACCGGTCGCCACGGTCGACCTTCTCAACGGTCGCTGACCTCAACTTTTCCTTTTCGGATTGCGTGCTAGTTTATTGGGCATGAAGGTTGCCCGACTAGCTGCATCGTTCGTGTTCGCGTTTGCCATTTTGCCGCCGCAGGCTTCGGCGGTGATTTCGGCCGAGTTCCGGCCGACGCTGCGCGAAACGATCGATCAATACGACGGCGCGAACGACGAGGCGCGCAAGTCGGCCGTTGTCGCGCTCTACCAGTCGCGCGATTTCGCGCCCGTCTGGATCGGGACCGACGGGCCGGTTCCCCGGGCGGTGCGTCTTGTCGAGACGTTCCGCAGCTCGGCCGCTCGCGGCCTCATCGCGTCCGACTACGCCATTCAGGATATCGAACGCCTGCTGCAGGCGGGCGACGCCGCTTCGCTGGCGCGCGTCGAAGTGCTGCTTACCCAATCCGCAATCCGCTTCGCCGCCGATTTGCAGGGAGGGCGGGTGGCGTCGGTCAGCTTGCCACCGGATGTCCGGATCGCACCGCGTGCGCTCGATCTTGGCGGCGTACTGCGCGATCTTGCGCGCACGGACGATCCGGAGACCGTTTTCGACAGGCTGTCGCCGCCGGACCCTGCGTATGTGCAGCTTCTCGATTGGCTCGCCAAATATCGTCAGATAAAGGCTGCCGGCGGCTGGCGGGGCATTTCGGGCGGGAAGACGATCGAACCCCTGGGGGCCGATCCGCGCATTCCGGCATTGCGCCGCCGCGTAGCGGTTACCGACGGTGCTCCGCCTGCGCCGGCCGAAGGCGCGGATCCCGAGCAATACGATCCCGAGCTTGTGGCCGCCGTCGTCCGCTTCCAGATCCGGCACGGGCTCTCGCCGGACGGGCGCATCGGTCCGCGGACCGTCGCCGCGCTTAACAAGACGGTCGATGCCCGTATTGCGCAGATCGTCGTCAATCTCGACCGGATGCGGACGATCGGGGCGCGCCCCGGCGGGACCTTCATCGAAGTGAACGTACCGGCCTATTCGTTGCGTGCACTTGAGGCAGGCGAGGAGCGGCTTGCGATGCCCGTCGTCGTCGGGCGCGACAAACGTGCGACGCCGATATTCTCGAGCCGCGTGACGGAAGTGATTTTCAATCCGACCTGGACCGTGCCGTCAAAGCTCGTTCGCGAAGATCTCCTGCCGCGGCTGCGCGCGAACCCGCAGGCGATGGTCGATCTCGGCTTCCGATTCTTCCGCGGGGTCGGTGACGAACGCGTCGAGGTCGACCCGCGCAAGGTCGACTGGCGTCGCGTCAGTCCGCGCGCGTTCCCGTATTGGGTGCGGCAGGATCCCGGCCCGAAGAATGCGCTGGGCCATGTCCGGCTGACGCTGCCGAACGTCTTTGACGTATTTCTCCACGATACGCCGGATCGGCACTATTTCTCCCGCGCCGATCGAGCCCTGTCGTCGGGGTGCGTGCGCCTCGAACGGCCGTTCGATCTGGTCGAATGGGTGTTGCGAAACACGAGCGGCTGGACGCGCGACGCGATCGAGGCGGCCGACCGTGATGGCCAGACCCGGCATGTTCAGGTGCGCGGGGCGGTCCCGGTCCATCTCGTATACTTCACGGCGTTCGTGAAGAACGGCGATCTGCAGCTTCGCGACGACATCTATGGACTTGATGCGCTTTTCGTTGCCGGAATCGAGAAGCGGCCCGTCGCCGATCTTCGACTTCCGCGTGATGGCGCGACACCGACGACGACTCTTGCGCCCTGAGAATTTTGTTTAAAATCAAATAATTAAATATTTTGTTTCAACATGTTGCGAGGGCTTGCATACGGTCGAGCCGGCAGGCAATGTCGCTGACATCCTGATCGACCAAGGACTCGCCCACCGGCCATGACCGACCGACACGAGCCCCCCAGCCGTCGCGGATTTCTGACGCTCGCAGCGGCGTCCATCGGACTTCTCGCGATCCCGACCTCGCCCGTACTTGCCGCGAAGAGCAGCAAGCGGCCGGTTTCCGGACCGTCTTCGCCGGTGCCCGTGCGGCCGGCAAGCGAGCGGTCGCTGCGGCTTTCCGTCCTGAATACCGGCGAGAAATGGGACGGCGTCTATTGGCGCGACGGCAACTACCTTCCCGAGGCCCTGAAGCGCCTCGATGCGCTGCTTCGCGACTACCGGGCCGGGGCGGTCACCCGCATGGACCCGAAGCTTTACGACCAGATGTGGGAAATCCATCAGCGCGTCGGCTCTTCGGAGCCGTGGCGGGTGATTTCCGCCTATCGCTCGCCGCGCACGAACGCGGCGTCGCGCAAGTCGCATCGCGGCGTTGCGCGCAATTCGTTCCACATCCAGGGGCGCGCGATCGACATCGATCTTGCCGACCGTTCGGTGCGCGCCATCCGTCAGGCGGCCACGTCGCTTCAGGCAGGCGGCGTCGGGCAATATCCGCGCAGCGACTTCGTCCACATCGATACCGGGCCCGTCCGCAGCTGGGGCTGATCGCCTAGCGCGCGTTCAGGATTGCCGTACACGCCGCCGGAAGTTTGGGGCGCGCGGCCGATGGCGGTCGCGTCGGCGGCGCCGTCTTGCGCCTCTCGACGGCGTCGGCGAACCACCAATCCAGCGTCGCGTCGCAGCCGTCTCCGGGCGGGACGGGGGCTTGCGGCGTGCAGTCGCCGCTGCCGGGCGGGCAGGCGAGCCGGACGTGAAAATGATCGTCGTGGCCGCGCCACGGGCGGATCTTGCCGAGCCAACCCCGGTCGCCCTGAACCGCCGTGCAGAGTTCCTTCTTGATCGCAAAATGGACGAAGATGCGGTCGACTTCGCGATGCGCCGCCGCCGCGCGCAGCAGGCGCGCGTGTTCGGGCTTCCATACCGCGCGCTCGATCCCCATTTCGTCGGGCGCCACAAGTCTGACGATCGCGATGTCCTCTCGTTGATTCGGAGCGAGAGGGGGCTTCGGATCGAGATTGAACCAGATATCGACGTCGTTCCCGTTCTGGTGCGATGCGTGGCCGAATTTCATCGGCCCGCCGCGCGGCTGCGACAAGTCGCCGACATAGAGCGGCGGCAGGCCCATGGCGGCAGCCTCTGCGCCGAGTTTTTCAACGAACGAGATCGTTCGCGGGTGACCCCAGATGCGGTTTCGCGACAGGCGCACGGCCTGATAGCCGATCCCATCAGCCGGAAGGGCGCTTGCTCCGGCAATGCAGCCGTTTGCGGGGCCGCCATGCGGTTGCGCGGGGCCGGTGCTCGGTCGGGCGACTTCCGACCAGTCGCGGGCTTGGGCGCCCGCCGACCATAAGAGGATGACGAGGGCGGCTGCGAGGCTAGGCCGCATCCGCCGATTCCAGCGCTTCCGCCGCGGCGAGCCAGCGGGCCTCGGCCTCTTCGATCGGCGCGGCGAGTTCCTTGATCCGCTTCGCGTTCGCCGCCGATTT
>JAYRKO010000100.1:0-7377 GCA_041905745.1 Tagaea sp.
CCATCACGTACGAACAGCAGCCCGATCTGATCGATCCCGCCGCCTTCTTCCGCAAGGGGGCCGGCGACTTCTGGGTGGCGCGCGCGGCGGACGGTTCCGTCGTCGGCACGATCGGCCTCGTCGAGTTCGCGCCGGGCGAGGGCGCCTTGCGCAAGATGTTCGTGCGCGCCGACCACCGCGGCCCGACGCACGGCATCGCGCAGCGCCTTCTCGAAGCGCTGCTCGCGCATGCCAAGACGCACGGCGTCCGGACGGTGTGGCTCGGCACGACGGCGCTTTTCAAGGCCGCCCACCGGTTCTACGAACGCAACGGCTTTTCGCTCGTTGAAGAGGCCGGCCTGCCGGCGGCGTTCCCGCGCATGAAGCCCGATACGCGGTTCTATCGCATCGCACTTTGAGCTATTGTCGGACTCCGAGGAGCAGGACATGGACAGCGCCACGTTGACCCGCACGGTCTTCATCGACGGCGAGGCCGGCACCACCGGTCTTGGCATCGCGCAGCGGCTCGCCGCCCTTTCGGGCGTGACGGTCCGTTCGATCGCGCCCGAGCGTCGCAAGGACCCGGAAGCGCGCCGCGAGATCATGTCCTCGGTCGACCTCGTCGTGCTGTGCCTGCCCGACGATGCAGCGAAGGAATCGGTCGCGCTGGCCGACCAGCTGGGCGACCGGTCGCCGAAGATCGTCGACGCCAGCACGGCCCACCGGGTCGCGGCGGGCTGGACCTACGGTTTCCCCGAAATGGCGCCCGGCCATGCGAACCTGATCCGTGCATCCAAGCGCGTGGCAAATCCCGGCTGCTATCCCACGGGCGGCGTCGCGCTGATCCGGCCGCTGGTCGATGCGGGCCTGCTGCCTGCCGACTGGCCGGTGACGGTCAACGCGGTCAGCGGCTATTCGGGCGGCGGCAAGTCGATGATCGCGGCGTACGAGTCGCGCACGGCGCCGGACTTCGAGCTCTACGGCCTCGGCCTCGAACACAAGCACCTTCCGGAGCTGCAGAAGTTCTCGAACCTGACGCGCCGGCCGATCTTCGTGCCGTCGGTGGGCGATTTCCGGCAGGGCATGCTGGTGAGCGTGCCGCTGCACCTCGACGCGTTGCCGGCCAAGCCCAAGGCGGCCGACCTGCAGGCGGTGCTGGAGAAGCACTATGCTGGCAGCAAGCTCGTCTCGGTCGTTCCGGCCGAAGCATCGGGCAAGCTGGAGCCGCAGGCGCTCAACGGGACCGACAGGCTCGAACTGCGCGTCTTCGCCAACGAGAAGCACCGCCAGGCGGTGCTCGTCGCGCGGCTCGACAATCTCGGCAAGGGCGCTTCGGGTGCAGCCGTCCAGAACATCGGGCTGATGCTCGGCCTCGAATGATCGTCCGTCCGTACCGGGAGTGGACGCCGAAGATCGATCCATCGGCGTTCGTGGCCGACAACGCGGCCGTCATCGGCAATGTCGAGATCGGGCCGCGCTGCGGCATCTGGTACGGCGTGACCGTGCGCGGCGACGTGCACGAGATCCGCATCGGCGCCGAAACGAACATCCAGGACGGCTCGGTCATCCATTGCTCGAAGGGCAAGTTCGGCACCTATATCGGTGCGCGGGTGACGGTCGGCCATCTGGCACTTCTGCACGGCTGCATCATCGAGGACGGCGCCTTCATCGGCATGAAGGCCTGCGTGATGGACGGTGCCGTCGTCGAGACGGGTGCGGTCGTGGCGGCGGGCGCGCTCGTCACGCCGGGCAAGCGCGTCAGGAAGGGCGAGATGTGGGCCGGCAGCCCCGCGAAGCTGATGCGGCCCGTGACGGCGGAGGAATTCGCCGGCTTCGCCGACGCCGCGCGCCGCTACGCCGATCTCGCCGACGAATACAACGCGGCTCAGTAGCGCTTTTCCGCCAGCCGTTTGTTGGCTTCCGCGATCGCCGCCAGCGCGCGGTCGACGAGCGGGCTTACGGTCGCGTTCGCCGTGTCGATCTGGCGCGCCATGCGTTCCCAGTCCGGCAAAAGCGCGCCGATCTGCGCGAGATCGGCCGCCAGCGTTTGCGCGGAATCGTCGAGCCCCAGCGAGCAGGTGACCCACGCCGAGGACTTGTCGCCCTCGCGTTCGCGCAGCGTCGCGCAGGCCGGTCCCTGTTCGCCGAGATAGGACGCGAGCCGCACGGCGTCGGCGAGGACGGCATCGGTCGCCGCCCACCAGTCGTGCACATAGTTCTCGCCGAACTGGCGCTGGATCATGGACGTGGACACGTCGGCGCGGATGCGGCCGAGCGCGTCGGAAAGATCGGAAACGACGGACGGGGCGACCTGCGCCCCCGCCGAACCGGCACCGAAAAATGCCAGCAGGGCGAGGGCGCGGACGCGTTTCATGCCGCCTTGCGAAGGCCCGGCAGCACGCATTCGGCGATCTGCACCGCGTTCAGGGCGGCACCCTTCAGCAGCTGGTCGCCCACGCAGAAGAAGTCGAGGCCGTTGGGGCCGAACACGAGGCTCTCCCGGATGCGGCCGACCTCGACGTCGTACTTGCCCGAAGCCGAAATCGGCATCGGGTAGGATTTGCTCGAAGGATCGTCGATCACCTGCACGCCCGGGGCGCGGCGCAGGACTTCGCGCGCCGCTTCCGGCGTGACCGGCTTTTCGGTCTCGATCGTCACGGCCTCGGCATGCGCGCGCAGCGTGGGCACGCGAACGGCCGTGCAGCTCAGCTTCACATGGGGCAGCCCCATGATCTTCTGGCTCTCCCACGTGACTTTCATCTCTTCCTTCGTGTAGCCGTTGGGCTGGAAGACGTCGATGTGCGGGATCACGTTGAAGGCGAGCGGGTGGGCGAAGACCTTGTTGCCGATCTTGCCGCCGCCGGCCCAGTTTCGCGTCTCGTCCTCGAGTTCGGCCATGCCTTCCGCACCGGCGCCCGACGCCGCCTGATAAGACGACACGATCACGCGCTTGAGGCCGAAGGCCTGATGCAGGGGCCACAGCGCCATCACGAGGATGGCCGTCGTGCAGTTCGGATTGGCGATCAGGTTGTGGCCGCGCGCCGCGGCCGCATTGATCTCCGGCACCACGAGCGGGATTTCCGGCTCGTAGCGGAAGGCCGACGAGTTGTCGATGACGATCGAGCCCTGCTTGGCGAGCGTGGGGGCGTGCGCCTTCGCGAAGTCGCCCGACACGGCCATCAGCACGAAGTCGATGCCCTTGAGTGCCTCGGGGCGGAATTCCTCGATCGTTTTTTCGCCGAACGGCGTCTGGACTTTTTTCGACGCCGAGCGGGCGGAAGCAAACAGCTTCAGCTCCGCAACCGGGAAACGCCGGTCGTGAAGCACCTTCACCATCTCGATGCCGACGGCGCCCGTTGCGCCGACGACGGCGACCGAATGGCCGCGAACGTCGTTCATAGTCCTAGACTCCTTCCAAAGGAAATTGAGGGACCGGGACTATAGGGCTTTTTGCTGCGCTGCACCAGAGGCGGCGACGGATCGCCGCAGCACGGGCAGCGCCGAAAAGCCCTGCCGCGCGAGGAAGTTGTCCGGCTGCTGCCACCAGTCGGCGACGATGCCGGCATAAACCTGCCGGAAATCGACGCGCGCCTTGAGGTCGCCCGCGTCGAGATCCTCGAGATTGGGCGGTGCGCCGAGAATGCCGCCATCGACCGCACCGCCAAGCATGAGGAGCGGGGCCGCGGTCCCGTGGTCGGTGCCGCGCGACAGGTTCTCCGCAACCCGGCGGCCGAATTCCGAATAGGTGACGACGAGCGTGTCGTCCCAGCGGCCGAGATCGACCATTGCACCCTTGAAGGCCGCAAGGCCATTGGCGAGGTTGGCCAGCAGGCGCGCGTGCCGACCCCGCTGGTCGGCGTGGGTGTCGAAGCTGCCGAGCGTCGCCTTCCACACCGGGATGTCGACGCCGTCGGCGATGAGGTTTGCGGCGATGGACAGGCTGCGCGCGAACGGGTCGCTGGCAAAGCGCCGGCCGAACCGGTCGCGGCCCGTGAATTTGCGCCGGACGGAATCGGCGGCGGCCGCCGCTTCATTCTGCGTGCGCACGAGATGGCGCAACGCCGGCGAGGCGTCGCTGCGTCCGGCGAGCGCCGCCATCGCCTCGCTCTGCGCCAGGAACTGGCGCGGCTCGCGCATGTTGACGAGGCGCGTGCCCGGGCCGGCGAGTGGTCCGATATTGCCGATCCCCACGACGATCGCATCGGCGTCGGCTGTCCGGCGGGAGAAGACGGGATGCTCGGCAAGCGCGTGGGTGATCCAGCCTTCGCTCGCGTACTGGTCGCTCGCCGTGGCCTGCTCCCAGATCTCGATCGAGCGGAAATGCGACCGGTTCGGCTTCGGATAGCCGACGGAATTCACGATCGCCAATTCGCCCGCCTCGTAGAGCATCGCGAGCGGTTCGAGCGACGGATGGAGACCCGTCGTACCGTCGAGCGTGGCGATTTCGTTGGGTTCGATGGCGAGTGACGGGCGCAGCCGCCGATAGAGCGGATCGGCGTAGGGGATCACGGCGTTGAGACCGTCGTTGCCGCCCTGCAACTCGACCAGCAGCAGAATGCGCCCGCCGACAGGACCGGCCTTTGCGGCGCGGCGTGCGCCCGGCGCGCGCACGGGCTTCGTCGCGGCCAGCCGCCCGGCGCTTTCCGTCTGCGGCGCACACGCCGCGGCGAGCCCGCCAAGCGCGAAGGTCGACGCCGTTGTCACGAACTGCCTGCGCCGCATGCCTGCCTCACATCAGTTGGTAGACGGGATCGAAGACGACGGCGCGTATCGCGGCTTCGGCATCGCCCGCGCGCGCATCGCCGACGGGCGGCAGCGGCGAGAGCGCGTGCCAGAGCGCGCCGTCGGCACGCCACTGTGCGGGCAGCGACGCGATCCAGGATTCGGCGTCGAGATGGATCGCCCGATCGCTGCGGGCGGGCATCTGCATCCGCGCGGACGTCGGCGCCATCATGTTGCCGGCCATCGCGTTCTCCGCCGGCGACACGGCATCCGCCTTGCCCGCCGCGCGCATCGCGGGCAGATCGAACACGATCTTGCCGTTGCAGTAGAGATCGCCGGCACGTGGCCGGCCGCAGGGGCCCGCCGTCGTCTGGCTCGCGTCGATCGCCCGGAATGTCTCGCCGTCGATCTCCAGCCGGTCGACGAACAGGTTGCGGTCGCCGCGGCGCGTACCGTTGGCGTCCGGCGGCGCGCCGCCGTCGTTCACGAATTCGACCGACACCTGCGCGACGGGCCCGGCGACGGGAAAGCGCAGCACGCGCCATTTCCAGTCGTTGCGGTCGGGCAGGGTACCGAATTTTTCGGTGTCGTTGCCGAAATCCAGCTCGCGTTCGGCGACGAGCGTCGTTCCGTTCACGCGCACGACGTAGCGCGGCCCGCCCTTCCAGGCGTCGCCCGCCATGCGCAGCGCGATCTCGTGCTGGCCGCGCGCGGGCGCGGGGGCCACGAGCCCGCGCGCGTCGAGCAGACGCGTCAGCACGTCGTAGCGCGCGATGAGGCTTGCGGGCGTGATCCAGACCGTTCCGCCCGGCCAGCCTTTCACGTTTGGCGGTTCGAAAAGATCCTGACCGAGCCGGCGTCCATGGACGGGAAGGGCGGCGAGATCGACGACCGGCAGGCCGAGATCGCGGTGGACCCCGACGATCAGCGCGACCGGCGATTTCACAAGTCCGCCGCGGCCGTCCTTGCGCCAGAACGCGTCGGAAAGAAAAAGCGCGCGAAGCACCGGCTTCATCTCGTAACCGCTGCCGCGCAGGATCGCGGCGAAGCGTTCGATCTCGTCGGGCGCGGGCAGGTCGGGGCCGACGAATTCCCGCCAGAGCTTTTCGACCACGAAGCGCGCGGTGCGCGCCTGCGTCAGGATGGCGCGCTCCACGTCGTCCGGGCCGAGTCCGGACGTCCCGAGAAAATCCTTGCCGCCGTCGTCGTGCATCCCGGGCACGTAGCGGAAGCCCCAGTCGGTCGTGCGCTCGATCGTGAGCCCGGTGAGCGCGCGGGCGATTTCCTTGATGTCGTTCTCGGTGTAGTTGCCTTCGCCCAGCGTGAAGAGTTCCAGAAGTTCGCGCGCGAGATTCTCGTTCGGCCGGCCCTTGCGGTTCGTCGAATTGTCGAGATAGCGCAGCATGACGGGGTCGCGCAGGATCTCGTGCAGAAGCCGCGCGAAGTTGCCGCCGGCCTCGCGGCGGAACAGCGCGTTCTGGTCGCGCATCCGGTGGACATTGTAGCCGACAGCCTCGAACGCCGAGACGAAGTGGTTGTGCCAGAAAAGCGTCATGCGCTCGGTCAGCGGCGAGGGCGTGGCGATCATTTCGGCGTACCACCACGCCTTCAACTGCTGCATGTCCTCGCGCCGCGCCTGGATGAAGGCCTGGCGCTGCGGCTCGGTCATCGACGGCATGTCGCGATAGGGCGGCCACGCGCGATCGAGAAACGGGGGTTGCGGCGTCGTCGGCGCGGCGCGCAGTCCGGCAAGGATGCGGTCGACGGCCTGCGTGCGGTCGAAGGAGCCAAGTTCGGCGATTTCACCGGCCGAAGCGCCGAAGCCGGTTCGCACCAGCAGATGGCGCGCGTCGTCCGGGGCGAGGGCTCGTGCATCGCCGGCGAGCAGCAGCGTCGTAAACACTGTGGCGAAAATGCCGATCCGTGCCCAAAACATCGCCATACGCCGCCTCGAACGAAAATGCCCCCGCCGGTCCGGCGGGGGCACATTCAGTGTCGGGAAAGGCTAGCAGCTTTGGTGTGTATTTTCTACTGTGCTTTGACTTTCACGTAGCTGCCCGGCGCGGGCTCGACGACCTTGAGGCCGGCGTCGCCGGGCTTGCGTGCGGGCACCTGTTCACCAGCGTAACCCTTTGCCCACTCGTCCCAGCGCGGCCACCACGAGCCGGCATGCTGCGTGGCCGTCTCCAGCCACTGGTCGGGCTTCTTGGGGAGCTTGTCGTTCGTCCAGTGGCAGTACTTGCCCGCCGCCGGCGGATTGACGACGCCGGCGATGTGGCCCGATGCGGCCAGGCAGAACGTCGTCGGGCCGGTGTAGAGCTGCGTGGCGACGTAGGTCGAACGCCACGGCGCGATGTGATCCTCGCGCGTGGAAAGGATGAACACGGGGATCTTGATCTTCGTCAGGTCGATCTTGCTGCCGAGGAGTTTGATCTTCCCGCGCGACAACCGGTTCTCCTGGTACATCTGCCGGAGATAGAACGAATGCATCGTTGCAGGCATGCGCGTGGAATCGGAATTCCAGTAGAGCAGGTCGAACGGGAAGGGCTCCTTGCCCATCAGGTAATTGTTGACGACGAACGACCAGATCAGATCGTTGGCGCGCAGCATGTTGAACGTCGTCGCCATGTCGGCGCCGTCCAGATAGCCGCGCTCGTGCATTTTCTCTTCGAGGGC
>JAYRKO010000101.1:0-7368 GCA_041905745.1 Tagaea sp.
AATCGGGTTCGAACATGCGGTAGCCGCGCGTCGTGGGGATCTCGGCGCCCAGTTCGAAGCGCGCGATGCCGGTGAGCTGGATGAGGTAGCGGCCGTCCTCGGTCTCCGACCAGCTCGTGATGCGGCCGGCGCACCCGACCGGATAGAGCGGCTGGGCCTTGCCCTTCGTTTCCTTCTCGGTCGGCTGGATCATGCCGATGAGCTTGTCGGGCCGCGCCAGCGCGTCCTCGACCATCGCGAGATAGCGCGGCTCGAAGATGTTGAGCGGCAGCCGCCCGCGCGGCAGCAGCAGCACGCCGGCGAGCGGGAAGACCGGCATTGCCGCCGGCATGTCGGGCAGGGCGAGGCGTCCGGCGGTCGTCGGCATCGGCGACCTTCCCTTCGCGCCCTTACGCGAACATCAGCGAGGAGAGGCGGCGGCGGCCCTGCACGGTCGCGGCGTGGGTGTTGCCCAGCGCCTCGAAGAACTTCACGAGCTGCGTGCGCGCGGCCCCTTCGTTCCAGTTGCGGTCGCGCTTGTAGAGCTCCAGCAGCTGGTCGATCGCGGCTTCGGCCTGCCCGCCCGCGAACAGCGCCAGCGCCAGGTCCATGCGCGCCTGATGGTCGGCCGGGTTGTGCGCGACCTTCTCCAGCAGCGGCGCGACGTCGCCCGCCGTTTCGGCCTGACGCGCGAGATCGAGCGCGGTCTTCGCCGCGGCGACGTCGGCGTCCTTGGCGGCTTCCGGCGGCGCGCCGTCGAGCGTGGCGGCCGCCTGGTCGAGCGAGCCTGCACCGATATACGCCTTCGCGAGACCCGCGATCGCCTTCGCGTTGCCGGGCTCGTGCTTCAGGATCTGCCCGAAGACGCCTGCGGCAGCCGCGAAGTCTTCCGCGGCGAGTGCGGCGGCGGCCTGCTCCAGCGCCTGCTCGACGGGCGTGGGCCCGGCGGCGGCACCGCCCAGCTTCTTCACGAACTTGCGGATGTCGCTTTCCGGCAGCGCGCCGAGGAACGCGTCGACCGGCCGGCCGCCCTTGAAGGCGAAGACCGCGGGGATCGACTGCACGCGCAGCTGCTGGGCGAAATAGGGATGCTCGTCGATGTTGATCTTCACGAGCTTGACCGCACCGGCCGCTTCCTTGACGACCTTCTCGATCAGCGGCCCGAGTTGCTTGCACGGCCCGCACCACGGCGCCCAGAAATCGACGATGACCGGCGTCTTGGCCGAAGCGAGCAGGACGTCCTGCTCGAACGCCTCGTCGGTCGAGTCCTTGATGAGGTCGGCCGCATTCGCGCCGTTGGCCTTCGCGGCCCCGATCAGTTGGTCCATTGTGGTGCCCGTAATCTGGATGGGAAATATCCGGCGAACTTGCGGAGAAAATGGCGTTTTTCCGGGTCGGGCACAAGTCCCCCGCCGGTCCGTTTTAGGTCTTGCAATCGGGGCGGCGATCCCTATTATCCCGGCCGCGTTTCGCCGCTGGCGACAGGGCGGGAATAGCTCAGTGGTAGAGCATCACGTTGCCAACGTGAGGGTCGAGGGTTCGAATCCCTTTTCCCGCTCCAGTCGCCGCGGAACGCCTCCTCCTCCATCGATCCTGCGGATGCGGTCCGGCACTCAGTCGAGCGTCGGGTCGGGCGTCCCGTCGCCGCGCAGGCCGGGATGGCGCGGGGCCACCAGTGCGCCGGGGACCGGCCGGTGCGCCAGCGCTTCGCCCTTCAGCCCGCGCCGGTCCTTCACGACCGCGTAGACCGCGCCCGCGCGCCCCACCGTCACGATCGGCGCGCCGTCGTATTCGCGATCGCAGCCAAGCCGCGTCGTCGACAGGTAGAAGTCGGCCGCGACGTCGCTCGCCGACAGGTGCAGGCGCGGCGACAGGAACGGGCCGACGGACGAACCTTCCGCGCACACGAAGACCGAATAGTCGCGTGTCCCGCCTTCGCGCGCGACGTAGGCGTCGAGTTCGCGCGCGGCCTCGCGATAGGACGCGCCCCAATAGTCGAGTTCGAAGCGCCCCTGCGCGCCGCCGGGCCCGCCGGCCAGCGCGTTGTACCAGGCGTACTGGTAGGGATGGACGGCCGCGAGCGCTGCCGCGTGGGCGGCGAAGGCGCCGACGAGGAGGGCCGCGACGGCCATGCGCGCGGGGTGCGCGACCCGCGCAAGCCGCGCGAGCACCCCGTCGATCCCCAGTGCCGCGGCCACCGCCAGCGGCGGCAGCACGAACAGGAAATGGCGGATGCCGTCGTAGGTGATGGGCCGCAGGATCGGAAAGGCCGCAAGCGGCACCAGGATCGCGAAGACGAGCAGCGCGGCGTCGGCCCGCACGCCGGGGAACGGCCGCCGGCGCAGATGCTCGAGCGCGAATGCCGCCGCCGCACCCAGTGCGGCGAGCACCGTCAGCGGCAGCTTCGCGCCGAGATAGACGAGGAGATATTCGCGCGGCAGGTCCATCGAGCTCACCAGCCGTCCCTCGAACAGCACGCGGATGTCCCACGGGCTCGCCGCGAAGGCGGCCAGCGCCTCGAACGGCCGGTGCAGCGGATCGCGCAGCGCCCACGGCCAGAAGACGAGCATCGTCGCATAGGCGATCGCGCCCGCCGCGAGATGGGGAACCAGCGCCGCGCCGAGCCCGCGCGTCGCGGCGCCAGGTCCGCCTTCGGCGAATTTCCGCAGCCGCTCCCACCCGAACGCGAAGGCGGGGAAGATCGCCGCATAGAGCCCGGCGATGCGGATGCCCAGCGTCAGTCCCAGCGAAAGCCCCAGCCACGCGGCGACGGCCGGCCGCACGGCGGGCGCCTCGCGCGCCGCGCGCATGGCCCAGTAGAGCGTCCACGCCATCGCCGCGGCGAACGGGATGTCCTTGGGGTTGACGAACATGTGGCCCCACCACGACGGCAGCGCGAGCAGAACGAGGGCGGCGAGGAAGCCCGCGCGCGGCCCCGCAAGCAGCGTGCCCATGCGCAGGGCCGCGACCGCACCGGCGAGCCCGGCCGCGGCGATCGTCAGGTGCTGCGTGTCGTAGGGCGCGAAGGGCAGCGCGCGCTTGGCGAGCGCCGACACCACGTCGAACGCCGCGCCGTAGAGCCACAGATTGAAGTAGGTGAGCGCTTCCGGATCGGCGAAGCCGGTCTCGAAATGGCGCAGCACGGCCCGGCCGTACGTGTCGTGGAAATGTTCGTCCCACGTCACGCCGTAGTCGCGGAAGACGGCGAGGACGACGAGTGCCGCCGCCGCGAACAGCAGCAGGCCCGCACGCCGCCAGCCCGCCTCGCTCACGGCAGCGCCGTCGGCTCGTAGGAATAGAGATAGAAGCCGCCGCGCTGCGCGCGCAGTTTCCAGCCGTTGCCGGCCGGCAGCGGCTGTCCGCCCGTCGGGTCGAGCGGCACGCCCAGATGCCTGTTCACGTAGAACGGCCAGTCGACGTACCAGCGGATGCCGCGCATGCGCAGGTACTCCCAGATGCGGCCCTTGTATCGCAGTGCGTCGAGATTGACCTTGCCGTCGGTGTTGACGACGTGCGCGCGGAAATAGCCGAGCGTGCCGGATTGGCCCGCCGCCACGAATTCGCCGGGCGGCACGTTCGCCTCGACGAGTTTCACCTGGTCGAAATAGACCGCCCCCGGATTGAACGTCCATCCGGCATGCGCCAGTGCCGGCCAAGCGAAAGCCTGCACGCCCGCGACGGCCACGCAGACCGCCGCCAGCCGCCGCGCGCGCCCGGCGGACGAAAGCAGGCGGGCGGCGACGACGGGTGCGGCGACGAACGCCGGCAGCGCCAGCGGCATGAAGTAGCGGTAGTAGAACCAGTACGAGCCGAAGAAGAACGTGTAGTAGACGACGAGCGGCACCATCGCGCCCAGCAGCAGCCCGATCGCGACCAGCCCGCGGCGCGAAGCGTCGTCGGTGCCGCGCGCGCGCAATTCGGCGAGATCGGCGTCGAGGGCGCGCCGCCGGTACGCGCGCCACAGGGCGAAGGCGAAGGCCCCGATCAGCGCCAGGCGAAGCGTGCTGGCAAGCGAGATGTAGCCGAAGCCCCAGTAATACGGCAGCGACGTCGCGAAGCCCGCATAGTCGTCCATCTGGCCGAAGAACAGCCACGGCATCAGCACCGCGCGCAGCGCCCAAAGCGCATAGTGCGCGCGCGCGGGCGTAAGGCCGGTGGATTGCAGCGCGTCGCCGCTCGTCGGCATGATCGAGCCGAAATCGAGAAGGTTGTACGCCCACCACGGTCCCGATACCGCCAGCGCCACGGCTGCGACCGCGCCGGCCCGTCCCACCGCCGCGAGCGCCCCGTCCGCGCGCGCGCGCCAGAGCAGGTGGAGCCCGACGGCCACGGCGAAGAAGGCCGCATCGATGCGCGCGAGAACCTGCAGGCCCAGCAGGACGCCCAGCAGGACCCGCCCGCGCGCCGTTTCGCCGCCGCCGGTCTGCAGGTGGCGCATCGTGGCGAGGTAGAAGAACAGCACGCAGCCCGTCGCCAGCCCGTTGTAGGCGTGGCCGAAGAGGAGGGGCGAACCCAGATAGAGGAGTGCGGCAAGTCCGCCGCGCAGTTCGCGTTCCTCCGTGCCGCTGCGCAGCGGCCAGATGTCGCGCACGAACGCCGCGCACATCAGCGCGCCGGCAACGTGGAACAGCCATGCGAACGCGAAGACCCAGCGGACCGCACCGGTCTCGCTCGCGCCGCCCAGCGTGAAGGCGAGGGACTCGACGACGGTGAAAAGCGGCTGGAAGCCGTTCGACAGCGTCTCGCCGTCGATGGTCATGCCGTGGCCGTGGGCGAGATTTCGCGCGACCGTCAGGGCGTAGTAGCCGTCCTCGGTGAGCGGCGGGCCGTGGACGACCGCCGCGTCGCGGAAGATCGGCAGCGCCATCGCGAGCGCCGCAAGGAAGGCGGCAAGCCGCAGGTTGGCGGCGAGGCGCGAACCGGACGTCCAGGCGACGCGCGCGGACTCAAGCTGCATTGACGGCTTCGGCCGTTGCGGGCATCGCTTCTTCCTCCCCTGCACGCCGCCGGTTTGCCCGGCATGCGCCCGTCAGAGCCTGTCCGGCACCGCCAGCAGCACCTGGCCCATCGCGATCTCGTCGACGACCGGCCGGCGCGCGCCGAACTCGACCTGATAGGTCGCGTAGCCGAGCTCGCGGAACAGCCGCACCGCATCCATCAGGCACAGCGACTGGCGCGCCCAGTACGACGGCTCCCAGAGGAAGAAGATCTTCGGGCGGAAGCGGCGTATCGTGCGCATCGCGCCCTGCAGCGCGTTCCATTCCTCGCCCTGCGCCAGCAGCTTGATGACGTCGAGGCGCGGCACGGGGTTCGCCTCGACATAGTCGTCGAGGCTCCACACCTTCATGTCGATCGCGCGCGTCGAGCGGCCGACGTTCGACTGCTGCAGCGAGGCGTTGGCGAAGTTGCCGATCGTGTCGTCGTGCAGGAAGAGCTGGCGCGTCTCCGTGCGCGCGGAGACTGCCGCCTGGTTGAGCGTGACGTTGGCGAAGCCGTTGAGGTGCATGTTCGCCTTGAGCCGGCCCATCGGATGCGGGTCGGGCTCGAAGACGTGCACGCGGCCCGTCGGGCCCACGCGGTTGGCCATCACGAGCGCATGCATGCCGATGTTCGAGCCGATGTCGAAGGCGACCTGGCCCTCGCGCAGCATGCGGTTCAGCAGGTGCGAGATCTTCGGGCGGAACGCGCCGTAGAAATAGATGTACCACTCGAGGAACGAGTGCGTGTCGACGTTGATCAGCAGCCCGTCGTCGTAGTCGACGACGGCGCGCACGGGCCGCGGGTTGCCCGGCGGATGCAGCGCGCGCACGATCCGGTCCGTCCCCTTGGGATGGAAGCGGCGGGTGAGCCAGGCCAGTGCGGGCACCCAGGCCCGGTGGCTGTGCGGGGGCGGGTTGTCGGGCAAGGCCGGCTTGTCTCGGGCGGGGCTGGTCGCGACGTCGGTCATGTCTTCCAGATGGGGTTCGGCCGGCGGAACGTTCGGGTTAACGGCGCGGAAGCGGGCTTTATTCCTCGGCTTTGGTTTGTTGTGTAACGATGTGTTACAGCACCATGCCGCACATGCCACCGGACTGCAACTGGTTAGACTGAAAAGCACTGTAGAATTGGGATGTTGGCCAATGGACCAGCGGCGCTATTCTTGGCCGCCGCCGCCGCCCGATGGAAGGAACCGTCCATGTCCAAGCGCGAGGAAGTCCGCAAAACCGAAATCCTCGACCGGCTTGCGGCGCTCGCCCGACAGCGGCTTCAGGCCGGCGGCGCCATCGCGAGCGCGGAGACGGCCGAAGCCTTCATCCGCCGCTTCTACGCCAACGTCGCCGTCGACGATCTGGCCGAACTTTCGCCCGACGACCTCTACGGGGCCGCGATCGCGCTGTGGTCGTTCGGCCGCGTGCGCAAGCCCGGCACGTCGAAGGTGCGCGTCTACAATCCACGCCTGTCCGAACACGGCTGGGCCTCGACACATACGGTGGTCGAGATCGTCAACGACGACATGCCCTTCCTCGTCGACTCGATCACCGCCGAGATCAACCGGCGCGACCTGTCGGTCCATCTCGTGATCCATCCGGTCGTGACGCTCGTGCGCGATGCGGGTGGCACGGCGACGGCACTGGCCGACGGGGCCGCGCGCGAAAGCTTCATGCATATCGAGATCGACGCGCAGGGCGACCAGACGCAGCTCGACTCGATCCGCGCGGGCATCGAAGGCGTGCTCGCCGACGTGCGCGCGTGCGTCGCCGACTGGAAGCAGATGTTGGGCCGCGTGCGCGAGGTGATCGACGGGCTGGAGAAATCGCCGCCGCCGCGCCCGGCCGCGGAAATCGCGACCTCGCGCGACTTCCTCGTCTGGCTTGCGGACAACAATTTCACCTTCCTCGGCTATCGCGAATACGCCTACCAGGGCGAGGGCACGACGTTCCGCTCCGTCGTCGCGGAGGAGCGCGGGCTGGGCCTCGCGCGCAATCCCGATTTCGTCGTTTTCGACGTGCTGCGGCGAATTGCCGACCTGCCCGCCACGCTCCAGCATTTCGTGCGCGCACCCGACCTGCTGCGCGTGGCCAAGGCCAACCGCCGCTCGACCGTCCACCGCACCGCCTATCTCGACGCGATCGGCGTCAAGATTTACGGCCCCGACGGGCTCGTCGTGGGCGAGCAGGTGTTCCTCGGCCTGTTCACGTCGGCCGCCTACATGCAGCGCCCGCGCGAGATCCCTCTGCTGCGCGACAAGGTCACCGCGGTCGTCGCGCGCGCGAACTTCCCGCCCGACGGCCACAGCGCCAAGGCGCTGCAGCATATCCTCGAAACCCATCCGCGCGAGGAACTGTTCCAGAGCACGGTCGACGAGCTGTTCGAGATTTCGCTCGGCATCCTGCGCCTGCAGGAACGCCA
>JAYRKO010000102.1:0-7349 GCA_041905745.1 Tagaea sp.
GCGCGATCGCACGCGAGCTCTCCCGCTACGACTGCCGTTCGATCCTGATCGAGGCCAGAAGCGATCTCGGCGACGGCGCCAGCAAGGGCAATTCGGCCGTCCTGTCCACCGGCGCCGACACGCCGTTTGGAACGCTCGAATGCAGGCTCGTCGCGCGCGGTCACGAACGCTACAAGGCCGAAGCGCCAGCCCTCGGCCTGCCCTATCTCGAAATCGGCAGCCTGACGGTCGCGTGGAACGAGGACGAGCGCGTGCGGCTCGAGGCAATGCACGCCGAAACGCTCGCCGCCGGCTTCCACGCCGGACGTTTGGTCGGTCCCGAAGCGATCTACGCGCGCGCACCGCATCTCGCACCCGGTGCCGTCGCCGCGATCTGGGATCCGGACGAAGGCATCGTCGATCCGTTCTCGACGCCCTACGCCTACGCCCTCGACGCCCTCGCCAACGGCGTGGCGTACAGGCATTCCGCACCCGTCTCCGGTGCCACCCGCGACGGTGATCTCTGGGCACTGGAGACGCCCGGCGGCACGATCCGTGCGCGAACAGTCCTCAACTGCGCCGGTCTGTGGGCCGATCGCGTCGAGGCACTGGGCGGTTTCGCCGACTTCGTCGGCCGCCCCCGCCGGGGACAGTTCGTCGTGTTCGACAAGAGCGCGCGCGCCCTGCTCGACGTCGTCGTAAAGCCCGTTCCGACGCCGAGCTACCGCGGCGTGCTTGTGACGCCGACCGTCTTCGGCAATGTGCTGGTCGGACCGACCGCCGAGGACATCGACGATCCCGACGACTGGCGCACGACGCGCGAGGGTCTCGACAGCCTGATGCAGGCCGCCCGCCGTATCATTCCGGAACTTGCCGACCACGCGGTGACGGCGACCTATTGCGGCGTGCGTCCCGGAACCGATCGCCCCGAATACCGGATCGTTCCGCGCGCCGCCGAACGCTGGATTACGGTTGCCGGCATCCGATCCACGGGGCTTTCCGGTGCACTCGGTATTGCCGAACATGTCGTCGGGCTTGCGGCCGACATCGCCGGGCCGCTTCGTCGAAAGGACGCGACGCTCCACCCCGTCCGGGTTCCAAGCCTCTGCTCTCTCGATCCCCGGCCGTGGGAAGCGGCGCCGACGCCGGGCGCCGGCGATCTGGAGATCGTCTGCCATTGCGAAGGCACCACGCTCGGCCAGATCGAACGCGCGTTCGCCTCGCCGATCCCGCCCCGCTCGCTGAAGGCGCTCAAGCGGCGCACGCGCGCCACCTTCGGTCGCTGCCAAGGCTTCTATTGCGGGGCACGCGTGCGCGAATTGCTCGACCGTGCGCTTGAGCGGGGAACGACATGACCGCACCCGATGCGATCGTCGTCGGCGCGGGGCCGGCCGGACTTGCGGCCGCAAAGGCCCTCAGCGACGGCGGCGCCGCCTCCGTCCTCGTTATCGACCGCGACGATGCGCCGGGCGGGCTGCCCCGCTTCTGCAATCATCCCGGCTTCGGCTGGGAATTCACGTCGCGGATCGAAACCGGCCCGCGCTTCGCGCGTCGGATGATCGAATCGCTCGACGCCACGCGCATCCGCATCGCCACGCGCACGACCGTTCTATCGGTCGTGCCCGGCCCCGAAGTGCAGGTCGCCGGGCCCGAGTTCGGCCATGTGCGCTTGCCGACCCGCGCGGTCGTGCTCGCCACGGGCACGCGCGAACGGCCGCGCAGCGCGCGCCTCGTCCCCGGACGTCGGCCGGAATTCGGCGTCCTCAATACCGGGCAGCTTCAGCAACTCGTGGCGCGCGGCATTCCGGTCCGGGCGCGACGCGCGGTCGTCGTTGGCAGCGAACATGTCTCCTTCTCGGTTCTTGCGACCGCTCGGTGCGCAGGCATTTCCGTCTCGGCCATCCTCGAGCCGGGACCGCGCACGCGCTCCTTCGCATTCGCCGGATGGCTCGCGCGCACATTGGGCACCGCCGTTCGCCTCAATTCCCGGATCGAAGAGATCGTCGGCAGCACGCATGTCGAGGCGGTCATCGTGCGCGAGGCGGACGGCCTGCACACGATCCCGTGCGATCTCGTCGTGTTTTCGGGCGATTTCGTGCCGGACGCCGTGCTGGCGGCCGAAAGCGGTCTCCATATCGATCCCGCCACCGGCGGCCCGATGGTCGACCAAGCCGGCCGAACCAATATTCCGGGCGTCTACGCGACGGGAAATGTCCTTCGTGCCGTCGAAAGCAGCGGCTGGGCCGCGATCGAGGGCATGCGCGTCGGGCGCGCGGCGGCCGCCGGTCTTCGCGCGCCGGAACAATGGCGCCCCGTCGTCGCGCGCATCGAGCCCGGCGCCGGCGTGGCCTACGTCGTGCCGCAGCTCTGGTCGGAGCCCGGCGGCACCGACACCCTGCCGACAAGCCTGCGCGCCGCCACCGATTTCGCCGCGGGCCGGCTGTCCCTTCTCCGCAACGGGGAGCCGATGTGGCTCGGCCGGTCGCGTGCGATCCGGCGCGACAGGCGTCTCGCGCTGCCGCGCGACGCCGTGGAAGGCGCCGCCGCATCCGGCGGATCCGTGCGGATCGCAATTTCCTGAATGAATGCCCCGGGAGGACGTCGAATGGATTTCATCATGATGCTCACGCGCAGCGACCGGACCGTGGGAAATGCGGTCGAACTCGTCGACGAGGTCCTCGGACTGGGCGTGCGGCATGTCGGCTTCAAGGACATCGGCGCCACGCGCGAAGCCATGGAGGCGATCGTCGGCCGCATCCGCGCCGCCGGTGCGACGTCGTATCTCGAAGTAGTGAGCACGTCGGCCGACACGATCGGAAAGTCGCTTTCGACGGGGCGGGCCCTTGGCGTCGACCGGATTCTCGGCGGGACCGATCTGGCGGCGGCACGCACGGCGCTCGGAAACCTGTCCGGCTACTATCCGTTCCCCGGCCGGCCCGTCGGACACCCGACGCGCCTCGAAGGCGACGCCCGTCTGGTCGAAGAACACTGTCGCGCGGCCATGCAGGCTGGTTGCGGCGGCGTGGATCTTCTCGCCTATCGGGCCACGTCGGCCGATCCGCTCGATCTCGTCCGCGCGTCGCGCAAGGCGATCGGCGCCGGCTATCTGATCGTCGCCGGCAGCGTCAACTCGCGTGCGCAGATCCGCGCCCTCGCCGACGCGGGTGCCGACGCCTTCACGATCGGTTCGGCCGTGCTCGACGGATCGTTCGCGCCGGGCGGCGCGGCGCTCGCCCATCAGATCGAGAGCGTGCTCGACGCCTGCCGCTGACGCTCAAAGTGAGTCCGGCCGGACCGGCTTTCCCGACCGGGCGGATTCGATTGCAGCCCGTACGACGCGCAGCGTCGCCATCCCCTCGCGCGCATCCACCACGGGCGCTTCCGCGCGCCGGACGACGCGGCAGAAATGCTCGATCTGCAGCCGCAGCGGATCGTCGGCCGGCGCGTGGACGCGCGCGGCGCGGATCGGCTCCCACCAGCTCCGCTTTTCCGCATAGGACCACAGCTCGAGACGCGGCACGCTCATCGAGCCGTGCGTCCCCGCGATCTGGTAGCAACTCTGGTCCGTCTGCGGATAGACCGGATTTTCACCCGCCGTCATCTCCCAGCTCCACGGCGCGACAACGGTGTCGCTAAGCGCGAACGTGCCGAGCGCGCCACCGGCAAACTTCATCGCGATCGCGCAGCTCTCTTCGACGGGGTTGCCGCGCACGGCGTTCGACGCGTAAGCGAAAATTTCCTCGATCTCGCCGCACAGGAAGCGGAGCAGATCGACGTCGTGGATCATGTTCACCAGCGCCGGCCCCGCCCCGGCCGACCGGCGCCACGCGACGTCGAAATAGTCGTCGGGCTTCATCAGCCAGAACGTTCCGTGTGCGGCCACGATTCGTCCGAGCCGCCCGGCCTCGATTTCGGCCCGGGCGGCACGCACGATCGGATTGTGCCGGCGGTGGTGTCCCACGAGGACGGGCACGCCCGCCGCCTGCGACGCATCGACCAACGCCTGCGCGCCGCGCAAATCGTCCGCGATCGGCTTTTCGATCAGCGCGGGCAGACCGGCCGCGATGGCCGCAAGACCGTTCTCGACATGCATCGCATTCGGTGTGGCGATCACAAGCCCGTCCGGTCGTGCCTCCTCGACGAGTGCCGCCAGCGTTTCGAAATGCGGCACGCCGGCCTTGGCGGCAAGTTCCCTTCCGGCGGCGGCCGGGTCGGCGATGCCGACGAGTTCCGCGGCCGTTACCTCGGCGATGCGTTCGATGTGCCGACGACCGATCAATCCAGCGCCGACGACGCCGATCCTCACCCTGTCAGACATGGCCCAACGTCTCTCCCCGAGGTTCCTTTTGCGAAGTCTGCCGGACATTCTTGATGGTCGGCTGGAAAAATGACAGTTTGGCGACTCAAGACGGACCCACGCACGAAGTCCGCTTCCCCCGGAGGATTAGGAATGTTCCCGACCACGCGCCGAACCCTTCTCGCAACGATCGCGCTTGCCGGCCTCGCTTTCGCGCCTGCGATCGCGACCGCCCAGACCCTCGAAGAAAAGCTCGTCATCGTGACGTCGTTTTCGCGCGACGTGACGGGACCGTTCGTCGACGCGTTCCAGAAGAAGCATCCCGGAACGAAGGTCGAAATCCAGAGCCGATCGACGACCGCCGGCGTGTCCTTCATCCGCGAGACGCGCGCGAACCCGCCCGACATGTTCTGGGCATCCGCGCCCGACGCGTTCGAGGTCCTCAAGAAGGGCAGCCTCCTCCAGAAATACCAGCCGGTCGCCACCGGCATCGCGCAGCGCGTCGGCCCCGCACCGGTGAACGATCCGGAAGGTTTCTATTTCGGCTTCGCCGCGTCCGGCTACGGCATCATGTACAATACCCGCTACATGCGCGCGAACGGTCTGCCGGCGCCCAAGGAGTGGGACGACCTCAAGAAGCCGGAGTATTTCGGCCATGTCGGCATCTCGGCGCCCTCGCGCTCGGGCACGACGCATCTGACCGTCGAAACGATCCTGCAGGGCGAAGGCTGGGACAAGGGCTGGGCCAGCATGCTCGAAATCGGCGGCAATTTCGCCGCCGTGTCCGACCGCAGCTTCGGCGTTCCTGACGCGGTCAATTCCGGCCAGTACGGCGTGGGCATCGTCATCGACTTCTTCGGCCTGTCGGCGAAGGCATCGGGCTTCCCGGTCGAATTCGTCTATCCGACCGTGACCACGATCGTGCCGGCAAATATCGGCATCGTCGCAGGCGCGAAGAATGCGAACGCCGCGCGCGCGTTCGTCGAATTCCTGCTTTCCGACGAAGGGCAGACGCTGCTTCTCGATCCGAAGATCCAGCGCCTGCCGGTCCGGCTTTCGGTCTACGACAAGGCGCCCGCCGGCTATCCCAATCCCTTCAAGGACACGAGCCTCGGTTCGCGCGTCACCTTCAACAACGACGTCTCGGAAGTCCGCTACGAGCTGCTCAATTCGCTCTACGACCGCCTCGTCACCTTCCGTCTCAAGGAACTCAACGAAGCCTGGAAGGCGATCCACGCCGCCACCGCAGCCGTCGCCAAGAGCAAATCGGCCGAAGGCCAGAAGCTGCTCGCCGAGGCGCGCAAGCTCGCGACGTCGGTCCCCGTCACCGAGGCGCAGGCCGTCGACCCGCAGATCGCCGGCGCGTTCCAGGAGAAGCGCCCCGACAAGCCCGTCGCCGCCCGGCAGGCCGAGTTCGAGGAGCAGTGGGACGCCTTCGCGCGGCGCAACTACGCCGAAGCGAAGTCGCTCGCCGAGCGGGCCGCGCGCGCGCGTTGACCGACGTCGCAGCGCCCTCGCCCGCGGCACGCGGCGTTCCGCTTCTCGCGCGCTGGGGCGCCACGCCGTTCCATGTCGGCTGCGCGGCGCTGGTCGCGGCCTATCTCGTCGCGTTCCTGATCGTCCCGGTCGCAAGCGTCGTCTTCATCGCGTTCTGGGACGGCGAGGGCTTCACGCTCGTCCACTTCGCGGATTTCTTCCGCACGTCGATCATGCTGGAATCGACGTGGAACTCCGTCTACGTGGCGGCGATGACCGTGGCGGGCGCCAGCCTC
This sequence comes from Tagaea sp., assembly GCA_041905745.1. Lineage (GTDB taxonomy): Bacteria > Pseudomonadota > Alphaproteobacteria > CACIAM-22H2 > CACIAM-22H2 > Tagaea. The sequence continues at coordinate 6,049 of JAYRKO010000102.1, forward strand.
ATCGCGGTTCCGCTCGCCTACTTCACCGTGCGTTTCCGCTTCCGCGGCGCCGCGATCATCCAGACCCTGGGCGTGGTGCCGCTGGTGATGCCGCCCTTCGTCGGCGCGGTCGCCATGCAGCTCGTCTTCGGCAAGAACGGCTCGGTCAATCTCCTGCTGATGGACTGGTTTGGCGTACGGCTGCCGTTCATGGAGGGGCTCAACGGCGTCATCTTCGTCGAGGCGCTGCACTATTTTCCCTTCATCCTGCTGAACCTGTCCGCGGCCCTCGCGAACATCGATTCCGCGATGGAGGAGTCCGCGCAGAATCTCGGTGCGTCGGGTTGGCGGCTTTTCTCGCGCATCGTCTTCCCGCTTGCCCTGCCCGGCTACATCGCGGGTGCGGCTCTCGTCTTCGCGAAGGTCTTCGACGATCTCGCCACACCGCTCCTCCTCAACGTCACGAACATGCTGGCCCCGCAAGCCTATCTGCGCGTGACGTCGGTCGGCATCGCCGATCCGGCGGGCTACGTGATTTCGACGATCCTCGTCGTCTTGTCGGTCGTCGCGGTGTGGCTGTCGCTTCTGGCGCTGAAGAACCGCGACTTCGCCACCCAGCAGCGCGGCGGTGGCGGGCTCGCCAAGCGCGAGCTGGGCCGCGGCGAGCGGGTGCTTGCCTATGCGTTCGTGCTGGCCGCACTCCTCCTCGCGCTGAGCCCACATCTGGGCATCCTGCTTCTTTCGTTCGGCACGATCTGGTCCTTCAGCGTCCTGCCGGACGCCTACACCTTCGCCCACTACGCGACGATCTTCCGCGAGGCCGGCGGCTTCATGTCGAACACCGTCCTCTACTGCGCGATCGCCGCGTTCATCGACGTCGTGCTGGGCGCCGCGATCGCGTATCTCGCGCTGCGCACGCGCCTGCCGGGCCGCCACCTCCTCGACCAGATCGCGATGGCGGCGGTCGCCGTGCCGGGCCTCGTCCTCGGCATCGGCATCCTGCGCACCTACTTCTCGGTCGAACTGCCGTTCGGCGCCGGTTCGCTCGCGACGTTCTGGCTGATGCTGGCCATCGCCTATTCGGTCCGCCGTCTGCCCTATGCGCTGCGCTCGTGCTCGGCCGCACTCCAGCAGCTTCACCATTCGCTCGAGGAGGCGGCCGAGAATCTCGGCGCGTCGAAGGGAACGACGCTCCTGCGCATCGTCGTGCCGCTGATGGCCGGCGGCATCCTCGCCGGGTTCGTGACGAGCTTCGCGACGGCGGCGGTCGAACTGTCGGCCACGCTGCTGCTCGTCACGCGCGACGCGAGCGCGCCGCTTTC
>JAYRKO010000103.1:0-7343 GCA_041905745.1 Tagaea sp.
TCACGGCGGTGATGACGGGCGTCTCCTACGCCACGTCGGCCGAGATGGCCTCCGAGATCGGGCCCTTCCCGGGCTACGAGGCGAACCGCGAGCACATGCTGCGCGTGATCCGCAACCACCGCCGCGCCGCCTACGGCGAGAGCCGCGGCTACGAAGGCCTGACGATCCTGCCCGTGCCCCTCGACCACAACTCGGTCAAGGACAAGGGTCTGGTCGAAGCGGCCAAGCGCACGTGGGACCAGGCGCTGGAACTGGGCGTGGCGCACGGTTACCGCAACGCGCAGGCGACGGTCGTGGCACCGACGGGCACGATCGGCCTCGTCATGGACTGCGACACGACGGGCATCGAGCCCGATTTCGCGCTCGTGAAGTTCAAGAAGCTGGCCGGCGGCGGCTATTTCAAGATCATCAACCGCGTCGTGCCGGTGGGTCTCGCGACGCTGGGCTACACCAAGGACCAGATCGACGACATCATCGCCTATGCGGTCGGCCACGGCACGCTCAAGGGCTCGAACGCGATCAGCCACGAAGCGCTGCGCGCCAAGGGCTTCGGCCAGGCGCAGCTCGACGCGGTCGAGAACGCGCTGAAGTCGGCCTTCGACGTCAAGTTCGCCTTCAACAAGTGGACGCTGGGCGAGGAATTCTGCGCTAACACGCTGAAGCTGACGAAGGCACAGCTCGACGACGCGGGCCTCGACCTGCTTGCGGCCATCGGCTTCTCGAAGGCCGAGATCGACGCGGCGAACGTCTACTGCACGGGCTCGATGACGCTCGAAGGCGCGCCGCACCTGAAGGACGAGCACCTGCCGGTGTTCGACTGCGCCAATCCGTGCGGGCGCACGGGCAAGCGCTACCTGTCGGTCGAGAGCCACATCCGCATGATGGCGGCGTCCCAGCCGTTCATCTCGGGCGCCATCTCGAAGACGATCAACATGCCCAACCTCGCGACGGTCGAGGACTGCAAGGACGCCTACCTGCTGTCCTGGCGCCTCTGCCTCAAGGCCAACGCCCTCTACCGCGACGGCTCGAAGCTCTCCCAGCCGCTCGCCTCGATCGTGGGCGAGGACATCGACCTCCACGACGAGGTCGAGGAGATCGCGGCCGCCCCGGCGGCGGCGAAGGTCGAGCGCGTGGTCGAGCGCATCGTCGAGCGCGTGACGGAAGCTGCCAAGCGCGACCGCCTGCCCAACCGCCGCAAGGGCTACACCCAGAAGGCGATGGTCGGCGGCCACAAGGTCTATCTGCGCACGGGCGAATACGAGAACGGCCAGATCGGCGAACTGTTCATCGACATGCACAAGGAAGGTGCCGCCTTCCGCAGCCTGATGAACAACTTCGCCATCGCGGTCTCGATCGGCCTGCAGTACGGCGTGCCGCTGGAAGAGTACGTGGAGGCCTTCACCTTCACGCGTTTCGAGCCCAACGGCATCGTCCAGGGCAACGAGACGATCAAGAACGCGACGTCGATCCTCGACTACATCTTCCGCGAACTCGCGATCTCGTATCTCGGCCGCGACGACCTCGCGCACGTGGTCAAGGAAGACCTCGAGCCCGACGCGATGGGCAAGGGCGAACGCGCCCAAGGGCTGCCGGGCGAAGGCTCGGCCGCTGCGGCCGCCGCCCTCGACGCGGTCAAGAAGGTCGCTTCGACCGGCTTCGTGCGCCAGCGCTTCAAGGTGCTGCCCGGCGGCTCGATCGGCCGCTCGGCGACGGCCTTTGCCGGCGACACGGCCGTGCTCGAGGCGGAAGCCGAGACCGACGTCGCGGTCGCGAACGTCACCGTCGGCGAGCAGACCGTCGAGATCGAGGCCACCGCCGCGACGACCGAAGCCGGCCGCCAGCCCATCGGCTTCGCCATCGAGGCGGTCGCCTCGGCGATGAACGCGGCCCTCTCGGCCCCGGCGCCCGCCGCCGGCAAGACCGAGAAGATCCGCGAAGCCCGCATGAAGGGCTACACGGGCGATGCATGCGAAAGCTGCGGCTCGATGGCCATGGTGCGCAACGGCACGTGCACCAAGTGCATCGACTGCGGGTCCACGAGCGGTTGCTCCTGATCCGCCCCCGCTCGCGGTAACGCGAAGGGCCGGTCGCAAGACCGGCCCTTTTCGTTTGGGCCTATGCCGCCGCGTTGCGGACGGTCTGCGGCGCGATCTTGAGGCCGCGCAGGCGCTTCTCGGCCTGCCAGAGGTCGAAATCCGCCTGCTGACGCAGCCACACCTCCGCTCCGCCGCCGAAGGCCTTCGACAGGCGTACCGCCATGTCCGCCGAGATCGGTGCGTGGCCGTGCACCACCTGCGAGAGATGCTTGCGACTGACGCCGAGAACGCGCGCGGCGGCCGCAACCGACAGGCCGAGCGGATCGAGGCAGAGTTCGCGAAGCGAAAGGCCGGGATGCGGCGGATTGTGCATGCGCATGGCGCGTCCTCCGGTCAGTGGTAGTCTACGAAGTCGACGTCGACGGCGTCGGCGCCTTCGAAACGAAAGACGATCCGCCAGTTTCCCGACACGTCGACCGCCCAGTGTCCCTTCAGGGCCCCCTTCAGCGGATGAAGGCGGAGACCGGGCAGATTCATGTCGGACGGCGCGCGGCTCCACTGAAGACGGTGGAGTATGACGCCGATCCGCTCACGCCGGTTCGCCGGGATACCGCCTGCATCGCCGGTCTCGAAGAATTTCCGCAAGCCCTTGTGCCGGAAACTCCGGATCATCCGAGTGTAACCTAATTGGTTACGGATTGGCGGTCAACCCGTTCCCGCCGCAAGACTTCCCGTTCTCGGATGGTACGGCTACATTCGTGTTCCATGCCTCGGACTGCACCCCGCATCGCGCTGATCCACGCGCTCCGCGATTCCGTCGCCCCGGCGATGGAGGCGATGGCGCGCGGCTGGCCGCAGGCGCGCATCGTCAACATCCTCGACGACAGCCTGTCGGCCGATCTGGCGCGCGACGGCCGCCTGACCGAGGCGATGACGGCGCGCTTCGTGCAGCTTGCCCGCTATGCGGTCGACCAGGGCGCCGACGCCCTGCTCTTCACCTGTTCGGCCTTCGGGCCCGCCATCGAGGCGGCGCGCGCGTGCGTGAAGGTGCCCGTCCTCAAGCCGAACGAAAGCGCGTTCGCGGCGGCGCTGGCGGCGGGCCCGCGCGTGGGGCTGCTCGTGACCTTCGTGGGCTCGCTGCCGCCGCTGCAGGCCGAACTGCACGCCATGGCCGACGGCCGGGCGCTGCAGGTCCACGCCAGGCTGGTGCCGGGCGCGCTGGCGGCGCTGCAGGCGGGCGACGCCGCCGCCCACGATGCCGCCATCGCCGCCGAGGCGAACGGGCTGCCGGCATGCGACGCGATCGTGCTGGGGCAGTTCTCGATGGCGCGTGCGCGCGCGGCCGCGGCCGCCGGCGTCGGCTGCCCCGTCCTGTCGACGCCCGACGCCGCCGTCGCCGACCTGAAGGCGAAGCTGGCGGCATGACGGCGGTCAATCCCCATACCGGCCTGGAACGCGGCGACGACCGCGCGATGCGCGAGATGCTGCGCTACGCGGCCGAGGGCGTGGAAGGCGTGCTGATGCGCCAGGTGCCGGGCCGGGAATCCGAGCTCGACCGCGAGATCTACGCCGACATCGAGGCGAACGGCTGCTTCCGCTTCAAGGAAGCCACGGGCGCCTTCGACAACGAGCCGATCACCTTCGACGTGCGCATGGGCCGCCTCGACGTGGCGACCAACATCCCCGCCGGCAAGGAAGGGGCCGGCGTGCAGATCGTGCGCTCGGGCAGCGAGATGGCGCTGATGAAGGACAACGACCCGGGCTCGGAATACAACCGCCGCGTCGTCGAGATCGTCTCGCAGGTGCTGGGCCTTGGCGTGGCCGAGGAAGTGACGCTCGGCCAGCAGCTGCCGCCCAGCGCGCTCCTCTTCCTGCGCCCGCTGCCGATCCCGGAGGATTCGTGCGAGCGCTTCGTCGAGAAGATCATCGCGGCGCTGCGCCGGTACAAGCCGCAGGCGATCCGCGACAAGAAGATGTTCGACGCGACTTATGTGAAGCTCATCGACCGCATGTTCCGCTCCGGCATCGAGGCGAGCCGCATGACGCCCGAGCGGCTGCAGACGACGATCCTCCAGGAAACGCTGCGCGCGATGGTGAAGGTCGAGATCTGGCGCAAGCTGTGGCGCTGGACGATCGACACCGCGCTGAAGATCGGCGAACTGCGCACGATCCAGGCGATCCTGCTCGACCAGGACCTGACCAAGCAGGTGCGCGACCTCGAAGAGGCGATCAAGCGCGCGGGCAAGATCGTGGGCAACTATGCGGCCAACGGCGAAGCGCTCTACGAACGCGCCGTCGGCGGCGAGGATTTCTACGTCGAGGCGATGCCCGCCATCATCTACATCCGCGACGCGCGCACGACGGTCGAGGCGATGTTCGGCCACGTCGCCGAATGGTCCACGATCCCGGGGCGCATTCCCAAGATGGGCTCGATCAAGATGGCGGCCGACGCGCTGAAGCCGCAGCTCCCCGTCATCAAGGAAATCATGAAGCTGCCGGTCCCCCGCGCCGTCGCGGGCTGAGCGTCAGCGCACCAGACCGAAGCGCCGCAGCATTCCCGCCAGCGCCTCGCCCGCCACGGGTACGATCTTTCCGGGCGGCGCCTCCAGCTTGTCGCGCGGCACGGGACCGACCGCGGCGTTCGAAAAACGCCAGTCGAGCGTGCCGGGCTGGCCCATCGCCTCGCCCGCCCCCTGCAGTTTCCACAGGATGCCGCGCGCATCGACCCACGCGAACCCGTCGAAATACGGGTCACGGCGGTCGCGGGTCATGCGCAGCTTCGTCGTCGCCTGCCCGGCCAAATTCTCGGTTGCCACCTGCGTCAGACGGAACCCGTCGCCGCGCAGCGCCGCCGGCGACAGGCCGAAGCCGCTCAGGTCCGTCTCGAAGGCGACGCCCAGCCCCGGCAGCGACAGCCACGCGCGGTCGAGATCGAGCCGCGCCACGACATGCCGTTCGATCCCGTCGGCCGCCTCGTAGCGCACGGCGTTGCGCGTGCGCCAGATGCGGGCGGTTTCCGGCCGCTTGCCCTCGCCCGGCACCGAGAACGTGCCGTCGATCGCGTAATCAACCTGCGGCGCGAACGGCGAGATCCCGCGCGCCTGCCCGAAAGCAGGGGCGGCGGCAAGGGTGGCGAATCCGGCGAGAAATCCGCGGCGGAACATTCATTATATGTAACGCTGGAATGTGGCGGCCGTTGGGAAATTTATGATTCGATATCGGCAATTTCGCCGTAAAGCCGCGCCGCTTCGGCAGGGTTCCGCTCGGTTCCGCGACCGACTTCGTACATCCAAGCAAGCATCCGCTTCGCTCCGACCAACCCGAGTTCGGCCGATTGTGCGTAGAGCTTAAATGCCCGATGGTCGTCGCGCTCGACTATTTCGCCGTCCAGATAGAGGCGAGCGAGCCTGTACATGCCCAATCGGCTGCGACGTACGACCGACTCCTGGAGCAGTTCCACCGCTCGGGTCGGATTTTTCGGCATTCCGACTCCGTCCAAATTCGCTATCCCAAGAAGCGCAATGGAAGGCCCGTACTGCTTATCAGCAGCTCTTTGCAGCCACGCAAGCCCTTTCGGGAAATCTTTTGGGCCATCTTTATAGAAAACGAGAATGCTTCCCAAATTGTTCTGAGCGGTCAAATCACCACGTTCGGCGGCAAGTTCGTACCAAGCAATCGAACGCCCCAAGTCCTTCGGCACACCAAGACCCAACTCATGCATATAGCCAAGATAAAAGGCGGCTTCGGCAATCTCGCCTTCCGAGGCGATTCGGAAATTCCGGTAAGCTTCGGCAAGGTTCTTCGGAACGTCTTCGCCTCTGAATTGAAGAAGCGCCATCCGATGGAAGGCGAGCGGCTCTCCAAGATCACTTGCGCGTTTCAGCAGCGCGATAGCACCTTCGACATCTCGCGTGTCCTTGTCCGCCCTCAACTTCAGGCTGGCAAGGCGAACCATCGAGTCGCCGCGATTCGTGCTCTCCAATTTCTGACTGGGTATCGATATGGCGGGATCGCTTCCACTTTGCCCAGCGGCACATCCGGACAAAGCAAGAAAAACAACCAATGATGCAAATTTGTTTCTATACATGTCGTTAAGATAGCAATATTGAATCTACGTTGCAATTCCCGAATCAAAGTGGCTCTCGCCGGGACGCTCGGGGTACATTTGCACTACAAATCCCCGACGAGAGGATGCTCGAAACAATGCCCGGAAAGATCGACGCGCGTCTCAAGGCCCTCGGCATCGAACTGCCGCCCACCGCACCGCCAGCCGGCAACTACGTGCCCTATGTCGTCACGGGCAAGCAGGTGTTCGTCGCGGGCCAGATCACGCTCAAGGACGGCAAGCCGCAGTTCCTGGGCAAGCTGGGGCGCGAAATCGGCGTCGAGGAAGGCCAGCAGGCCGCGCGCCTGTGCGCGATCAACATCGTGGCGCAGCTCAAGGCCGCGTGCGGCGGCGACCTCGACCGCATCGTGCGCATCGTCAAGCTCGGCGGCTTCGTCAACTGCACGCCCGAATTCACCGACCAGCCCAAGGTCGTCAACGGCGCTTCCGACCTGATCGTCGAGATCTTCGGCGAGGCCGGCAAGCACGCGCGCGCGGCCGTTGGGGCGCCCTCGCTGCCGCTGGGCGTGGCGGTCGAGATCGACGCGGTCGCCGAGATCGCCTGACGCGATGCCCGACGGCGCGCCGTCGCTGACGATCGAGACTATCGACAGCCTCGCCGGCGCGACGGCGGCGGAATGGGACGCGTGCGCGGGTGCGGACAATCCCTTCCTCAGCCACGCCTTCCTCGACGCCGTCGAACGCTCCGCGTCCGCCACCGCCGAGACCGGCTGGGGTCCGCGCCATCTTCTGGCGCGCGATGCCGGCGGCACGCTGCTGGGTGCCGTGCCGATGTATCTCAAGGGTCATTCCTACGGCGAATACGTATTCGACCACAGCTGGGCGGAGGCCTATCGCCGGGCCGGCGGGCGCTATTACCCGAAGCTGCAGGCCTGCGTGCCCTTCACACCCGTTCCGGGGCCGCGCCTGCTCGTGCGCCCCGGCCCGTTTGCCGACGCCGTGCGCGCGGCCCTTGCCGATACGATGGCCGGCCTGCCCCAGCGGCTTGGCGTCTCCTCGCTGCACGTGACGTTCTGCACGACCGAGGAGGCCGAACTCTTCGAAGATGCCGGCATGGTGCTGCGGCAGGGCTACCAGTTCCACTGGACCAATCGCGGCTACGCCGATTTCGACGCCTTCCTTGCCGAGCTGTCGCACGGGCGGCGCAAATCGATCCGCAAGGAACGCCGCGAGGTCGCCGA
>JAYRKO010000104.1:0-7329 GCA_041905745.1 Tagaea sp.
GGAAGCGCGCCTGCCGCGCTGCCTCGCCGGTCTCGCGTTCGCCGACGAAATCCTCGTCGTGCTCGACCGCACGACCGACGCCAGCAAGGCGGTCGCCGAAAAGGCGGGTGCGCGAATCCTCGAAGGGGCGTGGGAACGCGAGGGCGACCGGCGCAACGCCGGCATCGAAGCCTGCACGGGCGAATGGGTGCTGGAGGTCGACGCCGACGAACATGTCGGCCCCGAGCTGGCCGCCGAGATCCGCGCGGTCGTTTCGTCGAGCGCGTTCGCGCGCCATTCGATCCCGGTCGACAATTACATCGGCGCGCGTCTCGTGCGCTTCGGCTGGGGGGCTTCGTTCGGCAAGTCCGCGTACTGGGGCCTGTTCCGCAAGGGCACGAAGGTCTGGGGGCGCGAACGCGTGCATCCGCGCCTGACGCTGACGGGCGAGGCGGGTGCACCGCTCGCCGCGCGCTTGCGCCACGAGGTGGACCGCAATCTTTCGGAAACGATCCAGCGCCTCGACCGCTATTCGACGGCCCGCGCGCTCGACCTGCGCGATTCGGGCGATCCCGATCCCACGTCGCGCTATGTGCGCCGCTTCTTCTCCCGCTTCTGGAAATGCTACGTCGCGCGCAAGGGCTATCGCGAGGGCGGCTACGGCCTCGCGATCGCGGCACTCGCGGGGCTGTTCCCGCTCGTCTCGCACCTCAAGGCGCGCGACGGCGGGCCGGACGGGCGCTAGGGCGATGGCGCGCATCGTCCTCGCCGACGACGGTGTCGCGTTCGACGGAAGGTCGGCGGAGGCGGGAACGGCCGGCGGCGCCGAGACGGCGTTCGCGAAGCTCGCCGAAGGTCTCGCGAAAGCGGGTCACGCGGTGCAGGCCTTCACGCGTGGCGGCGGCACGTTCGAACATCGCGGCGTGGCGTGGCGCAATCTCGCCGACGGCACGCCGGCACAGGCGGACCTTTACGTCGCCAATCGCGGCCACCGGCTGCTCGATCTCGTGCCGCAGGCACGACGCACGCTGTTCTGGCTGCACAACGACGCGCGCTACGTCCTCAAGTATCGCTACATGTCGCGGCTGTGGCGACGCAAGCCGGAGCTGGTGTTCGTGAGCCGCAGCCATGCGGCCTCGGCGCCGCGCTGGGTGCCCGATAGCGGGCGTCACGTCATCGCGCTGGGCGTGGACGATGTGTTTCGTGCCGAGCCCGAACGCGCACCGCCGCCGCCGCGCGCTCTGTACGCCGCCAATCCGCTGCGCGGGCTCGACGAACTCGTGCGGCTGTGGCGCCTGCGCGTGGCGCCCGCCCTTCCTGGGGCCATGCTCGACGTGCGCAGCGGGATGGCGCTTTACGGTGCGGCCGAAAAGCCGCGCACGACCGCGAAGATGGAGGCGGCCCTCGCGGCCGCGAAGGCCGCCGCCGCCGCCCGCGTGACGCTCTCGCCCTTCGTGGCGCGCGCCGAACTGCCGGCCGTGCTGCGCGCCGCGCGCGTCTATCTCTATCCCGGCGATGCGACCGAAACATTCTGCCTGTCGGTCGCCGAGGCGCAGGCTGCGGGCGTGCCCTGCGTCGTCCATGCGCGCGGCGCGCTCGCCGAACGCGTGGACGACGGCAAGACGGGCTTCGTTGCGGCCGACGCGGACGCGTTCGCCGCCGCCGCCGTGCGGCTGCTGTCGGACGACGCGCTATGGTTGGCACAGCACCGCATGTGTCTCGCCACGAAGCGCTCGCGCGGCTGGAACGACATGGCCGCGGATTTCGCGGCGCTCGTGCCGTGACGCGGGTCCTGAACCTCATGGCCGGTGCGGCCAAGGGCGGCGCCGAGGCGTTCTTCGAGCGGCTCGTCGTCGCGTTCGCGCGCCGTGGTGTCAATCAGCGTGTGGCGATCCGCGGCGAGGAAGCGCGCGCGGGCCGCCTGCGGGCGGCGGGCATCGAGCCGCTGGAGCTGCCCTTCGGCGGGCCGTTCGACCTGCGCACGCCGCTGGAACTCGCCCGCACGATTCGGGATTTCGCACCCGATGTGGCGCTCGCCTTCATGAGCCGGGCGGCGGCCAAGCTGCCGCCGCGCTTCATGACCGGGCGTTCGTGCGTGCGCGTGGGCCGGCTCGGCGGCTACTACGATCTCAAATACTACGCGCGCTGCGACCGCTTGGTGGCCAACACGCGCGACATCCGCGACTGGATCGTACGGCAGGGCTGGCCGGCGGCGAAGGTCGACTACCTGCCCAACTTCGTCGACGCGACGCGCGCGGCGCCCGTCTCGCGCGCCGAATTCGATACGCCCGCCGACGCGCCGCTGGTGCTGGCGATGGGCCGGCTGCACGCGAACAAGGCGTTCGACGTGCTGATCGACGCGCTCGAATGCGCACCGCGCGCCTATCTGTGGATCGCGGGTGCCGGCGAATTGGAGGGCGGTTTGAAGGCGCAGGTCGCCCGCCGGCTTTTCAAGGAGCGCGTGCGGTTCCTGGGTTGGCGGAACGACATTCCGGCCCTGCTGGCGGCGTGCGACGTGCTGGCCTGCCCGTCGCGCCACGAACCGCTGGGCAACGTCGTGATCGAAGCGTGGGCGCACGGCAAGCCCGTCGTGGCGGCGGCAAGTGCGGGGCCGGCCGCGCTCATCCGCAGCGAAGAGAATGGCCTGCTCGTACCGGTCGACGATTCGACGCGGCTGGGCGAGGCGCTCGACCGCGTGCTGGCCGATCGCGATCTTGCCCGCCGCCTTGCGCTTGCCGGCGAAGCCGCGTACCAAGCCGACTATACCGAAGAGGCCGTCGTGCGCCGCTATCTCGACTATTTCGAGTCCGTGAAGGTGCGCTGAGATGTGCGGGATCGCCGGCATCATGGCGGCCGCGGGGGCCGCACCCTCGGCCGAAGCGCTGGAGCGCATGGCGGCGGCGATCGCGCATCGCGGGCCCGACGGAACCGGGCTCTATCGCGAGGGCGACGTCGCGTTCGTCCACAATCGCCTCGCGATCATCGATCTCGTCACGGGCGACCAGCCGCTGCGCGAAGCGGGTGGGGCGGCGCTCGTCGCCAACGGCGAGATCTACAACCACGTCGAACTGCGCGGCGCGCTGGCCGATTGGCCCTTCCGCACGCAGTCGGACTGCGAGCCGCCGCTGGCGCTCTACCGGCGCGAGGGCGCGGCGTTCGCGCGGACCCTGCGCGGCATGTACGCGATCGCGATCCACGATCCGCGCGCGCGCAGCCTGACGCTGGCGCGCGACCCGTTCGGCATCAAGCCGCTCTATTACGCGCAAGGGCCGCACGGGCTCGCCTTCGCGTCCGAGGCGCAGGCGCTGCGCGCGGCCGGTTTCGGCACCGGCCGCCTCGATCCCGCGCGCCGGGCCGAGCTGCTTGAGCTTCAGTTCCAGACCGGCGATGCGACGATCTTCGAGGGAATAAGGCGCCTCCTGCCCGGCGACACATTCGTCGTTTCGGGCGGGCGCATCGTCGAGCGGAGCAACCGCGCGGCGCTGCCGGCCGGCGGCCCGGTGCCGCGCGACCACGAAGCGGCACTGCTCGAATTCGACCGCGTGTTCCAGGACAGCGTCCTCGTCCACCAGCGCTCGGACGTGCCCTACGGCATGTTCCTTTCCGGCGGCATCGACTCCTCCGCCGTGCTCGCGATGATGGCGCGGCTCAACGAGCGTCCCGTGCGCGCCTTCACGGCGCATTTCCCCGAAACCGACGCGGCCGACGAACGCGCCGCGGCGCGCCGCGTGGCGGAAGCCTGCCGCGCGGACCTTGCCGAGATCGCGGTGACGGCGGCCGATTTCTGGCGCGAACTGCCGGCCATCGCCGCCGCGATGGACGATCCGGCGGCCGATTATGCGTGCGTGCCCACCTACATGCTCGCGCGCGCGGCGCGCGCCGCCGGGCTGAAAGTCGTGCTGTCGGGCGAGGGGGGCGACGAGCTGTTCGCCGGCTACGGGCGCTATCGCAGCGCCGTGAAACCGTGGTGGCTGGGCGGCCGCGCGATGCGCCGGCGCGGCACGTTCGAGGATCTGGGCGTGCTGCGCGAGCCGACGCGCGGCTGGCGCGACGGGATTGCGGCGGCCGAGGCGACGGCATCGGCGGGCGGGCGCACGCGCCTGCAGGCCGCACAGGCCGTCGACGTCGCCGACTGGCTGCCCAACGACCTGCTCGGCAAGCTCGATCGCTGCCTGATGGCGCACGCGGTCGAGGGACGCACGCCGTTCCTCGATCCGGCGGTCGCGGAATTCGCCTTCCGCCTGCCCGACGCGATGAAGGTCCACAAGCGCTGGGGCAAATGGCTGCTGCGCGGCTGGCTCGACCGTTCGTTGCCCGCCGCGCGCGCCTTCGCGCCTAAACAGGGTTTCACCGTGCCCGTGCAGCGCTGGATCGAAGGGGCGGGCGACCGGCTGGGGCCGCTCGTGGCCGCATCGGCGGGCGTTGCCGAGATCGCGGATCGCGCGGCCGTCGAGCGGCTGTTCCGCAAGGCGGGCGAAAAGCGGCAGGGTTTCGCCGCCTGGACGCTGCTTTTCTACGCTCTCTGGCACCGCCGGCACGCGCTGGGACTGGCGCCGGAAGGCGACGTTTTCCACGCCCTCGACACGGCGCGCGCGGCGTGATTTAAGGCCGCACTTCGCCGCCCCCCGGATATGTCAGGACTGCACATGGAACTGCCGCTTGCCGCGCAACTGATCGCCTTTTGCGCCGCGACGGGCGCCGTCGCCGGCGTGCTCGCGGGCCTGCTGGGCGTGGGCGGCGGCATCGTCGTGGTGCCTTCGCTCTATTTCGTGCTCGGCTATGCGGGCGTGGACGAAAGCGTGCGCATGCAGGTGGCCGTCGCCACGTCGCTCGCCACCATCGTGCCCACGTCGGTCCTTTCCGCGCGTGCGCACCGCGCGCGCGGATCGGTCGACGAGGCGCTGCTGAAGGCATGGGTGCCGCCGGCACTCGTCGGCGCGATCCTCGGCACGGCGTTCGCGGCCACGGTCAAGGGACCGGTGCTGGCCGCGATCTTCGGCACGATCGCGCTGATCGTCGCCTTCCAGATGGTGGCGTTCCCGGGCGGGCTGGCGTTGCGCCCTTCGCTGCCGGGTGCCGCGGCCAGCCGCATCGTCGCGTTCCTGATCGGCGGGTTTTCCGCGGTCATGGGGATCGGCGGCGGCACGCTCGCCGTGCCCACGCTGTCGCTGTTCAGCTTCCCGATGCGACTTGCGGTGGGCACGGCTTCGGCGCTCGGCCTCTACATCGCCGTTCCCGCAACGCTCGGCATGGTCGCGGGCGGCTGGAATGTCGCGGGCCTGCCGCCGCTGTCGCTGGGCTACGTCAATCTCGTGGCCGCCGGCGTGCTGCTGCCGACGATGCTGCAATGCGTGAAACTGGGTGCGCGCATCGCGCATTCGATCTCGCAGCCGGCACTGCGCCGCGTCTTCGGCATCGTGCTTGCGGGCGTGGGCCTGCGCATGCTGTCTTCGGTGTTCTGAGGGAGGAAGCCCTGACCGACCGTCTCGTCATCCGCCGGCCCGACGACTGGCACGTGCATCTGCGCGACGGCGCGATGCTGGAAGCCGTCGCCCCGCACACCGCGCGCCAGTTCGCGCGCGCCATCGTGATGCCGAACCTCGTTCCGCCCGTCACGACCGTCGCCGCCGCGCGCGACTATGCCGCGCGCATCCGCAAGGCGGCGGGGCCCGGTTTCGAGCCGCTGATGACGTGCTATCTGACCGATGGCATTGCGCCCGACGAGATCGAGCTCGGCCATACCGAGGGCGCGTGGGTGGCGGCCAAGCTCTATCCCGCGCATGCGACGACGAATTCGGCCCACGGCGTCACCGACATCGCGAAGATCGCGCCGGCGCTGGAGCGCATGCAGAAGATCGGCATGAAGCTTCTCGTCCACGGCGAGGTGACGGAAAAGTCGGTCGACATCTTCGACCGCGAAGCGGTGTTCATCGAGCGCGTGCTGTCGCCGCTGCTGAAGCGCTTCGCGGGCCTCAAGACCGTGTTCGAACACATCACGACGAAGGAGGCGGCCGATTTCGTCGCCGCCGGACCGGCGACGCTGGCGGCCACGATCACGCCGCATCACCTGATGATCGACCGCAACGCGATCTTCGAGGGCGGCATCCGCCCGCATCTCTACTGCCTGCCCATTGCCAAGCGCTCGGTCCACCGCACGGCGCTGCGCAAGGCGGCGACGTCGGGCTCGCGCCGCTTCTTCCTGGGCACCGACACCGCGCCGCATGCCGTCCACACGAAGGAAGCCGCTTGCGGGTGCGCGGGCATCTTCAACGCGCCCGTGGCGCTCGAAGCCTATGCGCGCGTGTTCGACGAGGAAGGCGCGCTCGACAAGTTCGAGGCATTCGCCAGCGAGAACGGCCCCGATTTCTACGGCCTGCCGCGCAACGAAGGCCGCATCGCGCTGTCGCGCGCGAAAATCGTGGCGCCCGAACGCGTGCCCGCCGCCCCCGGCGACGTCGTGTGCTATCTGGGCGGACAGGATCTCGGCTGGCGCTTCGAAGGCGCCGTCGGCTAGTTCAGTCGGCGGCTTCTTCGCGCGCCGGGGCGACGCTCGCGCGCAGGTCCAGTTTCAGGCGCGAGAGCGAGTCGAGCGCGCGGTCGATCTGCAACCCGCAACGCTGCGCGTCTTCGGCCGTGAGCCGGCCGTCGGGCGCCAACTGGGCGAGCGCGTCGGCGACGCGACCCAGATCGCGCACGATTTCCGCGGTGCGGCGGTAGGGGTCGATCGCGCGATGCGGACCGGGCCCGCCGTTGGCCGCCGTGCGCGCTTCGAGCGCCTGACGGTACGCTTCGAGGATATGCGGCCGTTCGCCCGAACTCACGCACGCCGCGTCGAGCGCCAGCGCGTCTTCGGCCTGCAGCCGGTGGCGCGCGTTGTCCGGATCGGCGCACTTGCGGAACAGCGAGGCGGATTTGCCGGTCGCACGGACGACGCGGTCCTCGTCGAGAACGCCGAGAACCTTGTGCAGGCCCGCGCGGATCGAGCAGATGTCTCTTGGCTTCGTCATGTGTCGAACCACCCTTCGGAGAGGCATCTGGGAAGCGATACGAATAGGCACAAGTGTCTTGTGGTTTTGTTAGGCGCTTTTTTCGCACGTCGGCCTGCGCGAATTGCCGCAGGCGGGAGGGCTTGATAACTTGGACCGATCGGCGCAGTTGCAGCCGAGAACAATTCGCATTTGCTAATAAATCGCGAGGTAATCCGATGGGTGGCTGCATCGTAGGCTGGTCGCACGGCAAGTTCGGCAAGCGCGAGGGGCTCGATCTCGAAGCGCTGCTCGCGGAAGTGTGCGTGGGCGCGCTCGCCGATGCGGGCCTCGCCCCCGGCGACGTCGACGAGATCTATGTCGG
>JAYRKO010000105.1:0-7281 GCA_041905745.1 Tagaea sp.
GCGGGCTGGAATGAAACGCCGAATCTCGTTCCCCTCGACCACCGGGGCGGCTATCCTCGCGGGCCGGTCGGTCGCCGGGGAGGACGGTGGCCGGTTCGAGCAGGTTCGTCAGGGATATGGCTTGATCTGCGGATGGTCATATAATTGCAACAGAACCGACGCCGATTTCCGGCAAGTTCGCCGCGGCGGGCGACGTGCCGTCGATCACGAATAAGAATGTTCCACTCAAGAACGAAGGCGAGGCAAAAAATGAAAAGCAGCTTCACGATCATCGGCAAGACGCTGACGGCGGCGATCGCCGTTCTGGCGTTCGGCGCCGGTGCTGCGGATGCGCAGCAGCGCACGCGGATCACGGTCTATACCGCCATCGAGAACGAACAGCTCCCAGTCTTCAAGGAAGCGTTCGAGAAGGTGGCCCCCGACGTTGAGATCGCCTGGGTGCGCGATTCGACCGGCACGATCGCCGCGCGCTTTCTCGCCGAAAAGGACAATCCCCGCGCCGACGCCATCTGGGGGCTTTCGGTCACCTCGCTGATCCTGTTCGAGCAGCAGGGCCTGCTCGCCGATTACAAGCCGAAGGGCTACGACAAGTTGAAGCCGCTCTTCAAGGACCAGGCGGCGCCGTTCACATGGCACGGCATCGACGCTTACGCCGCGTCGATCTGCGTCAACACAGCGGTTGCCAAGGCGCAAAACCTGCCGATCCCGAAGACGTGGGCCGACCTCGTGAATCCGGCCTACAAGGGCAAGATCGTGATGCCGAACCCGGCCTCGTCGGGCACAGGCTATCTGACGGTTGCCGCTTGGCAGCAGATCATGGGCGACGCGGCGGCCTGGCAGTACATGGACAAGCTGCACCAGAACGTCGGTGTCTACCTGCACTCGGGCTCCGCGCCTTGTGTGCAGGCCGCGCGTGGTGAATACGCCATCGGCATCAGCTTCGACATGCGCGCCGCATCCGAGAAGACGAAGGGCGCGCCGGTCGATATCGTCGTTCCGACGGAAGGCGTGGGCTGGGACATGGAAGCCTCGGCGATCGTCAAGACGACCAAGAACATGGCGGCCGCGCAGAAGCTGATGGACTATTCGTCCTCGCCTGAAGCCAATCGGGACCTCTACTCCAAGTACTATAATGTCGTCGCCGATCCGGGCGCCAAGGGCACGGCGCCCAACTATCCGGCCGAGACCGAATCGCGGATGCTCAAGATCGACCTCGCCGCGATGGCGAACAACCGCGACAAGACGCTCGCCGAATGGACCAAGCGTTACGACGGCAAGTCGGCGCCGAAGTGAACCTCTGACGGGAACCGGCTACCCCCTCCGCGCCGTACGGCGCGGGGGGGGGGGACCGGGCAAGCACGCAAAAATGTCCGAGCAGCCTTATCTGGTCGTTGAACGAGTCGCGAAGCATTTCGGGAAGTTCCAGGCCGTCCGCGACGCCACTTTCACAGTCAAACGCGGCGAATTCGTCTGCCTTCTCGGCCCGTCTGGCTGCGGGAAGACGACGCTGTTGCGCATGATCGCCGGCCTCGAGACGATGAGCGGCGGGCGCATCGTTCAAGACGGCCGCGACATCTCGAACCTGCCGCCTTCGGGGCGCGATTTCGGGATCGTGTTCCAGTCCTACGCGCTCTTTCCGAACCTGACCGTCTTCGACAACGTCGCTTACGGCCTGCGCGGGCGCGGCAAGAGCGCGTCGGAAATCACCGCGCGCGTGGACGAACTTCTCACGCTCGTCGGCCTGCCCGGCGAAGCGAAGAAATATCCGGCGCAGATTTCCGGCGGCCAGCAGCAGCGCGTGGCGCTCGCCCGTGCGCTCGCAATCTCGCCGGGCCTCCTGCTGCTCGACGAGCCGCTTTCGGCGCTCGACGCGCGCGTGCGCGTCTATCTGCGCCAGGAAATCCGTGCCCTCCAGCATCGCCTCGGCGTGACCACGATCATGGTCACGCACGACCAGGAAGAGGCGCTGACCATGGCCGACCGCATCGCGGTGATGAATTCGGGCCGCATCGAGCAGTACGGAACGCCCGCCCACGTCTACGCCGCGCCCGAAACACCGTTCGTTGCGGACTTCGTGGGCACCACGAACTTCCTCAAGGCGAAGATGGTCGCACCCGGCCGCATCATATCGGGCGGCGTCGAAATCGCAGTCTCCACGCCCGAAGGCACCAATCCCGGCATGGACCTGCGCGTGTGCGTGCGGCCCGAGGACGTGATGGTCCGCGGGATCGGCGACGCCACGCCCAACCGCGTTGACGTCACGGTCGAGGAACTCGTTTTCATGGGCGCCTTCAGCCGCGCGCGCCTCGTGGGGCCCGGCGGCATGTCGATCAGCGCGGATTTCTCGGCGAACCTGCTTCGCGACCATTCGCTCGCCGCCGGCGCGCGCATCAAGGTCGCGCTGCCGGCAGAGCGGCTGCGCGTCTTTCCGGGTTGAGCGGCAAACCTTTGGGCATCCGGCTCGACAGAGACGCAATCGGACAGCGCGCGGCCCTTTTGGTCGCGACGGGCTTCCTGCTTGTGGCGCTCGCACTGCCGCTCGCCACTCTTTTCGGTAAGAGCTTCCGCGATCGCGACGGGCAGTTCGTCGGCCTCGCGAATTTCGTGCGCTATTTTGGCACGCCGTCGCTGGTCGCCTCGCTGTGGAGCACGGTGTGGGTGTCGCTGCTGGCGACTTGCATCGTCGTGCCGCTTGCGTTCGTCTATGCCTATGCGATCCGCCGCACGACCATGCCCGGGCGCGGGGTGTTTCGCGCGCTCGGCCTCGTGCCGATCCTGGCACCCTCGCTGCTGCCCGCGATCTCGCTCATCTATCTCTTCGGCAATCAGGGTTTCGCGCGCTTCCTGCTGATGGGCGAGTCGATCTACGGACCCATCGGCATCGTCGTCGCCCAAGTCTATTACTGCTTCCCGCACGCCTTCCTCATCCTGTCGACGGCGCTCGCCATCGCCGACCGTCGCCATTACGAGGCGGCCGAGGTGTTGGGGGCGGGTCGCATGCGCGTCTTCCTGACCGTCACGCTCCCGGGCGTCAAATACGGCGTCGTCAGCGCCTTCTTCGTCGTTTTCACGATGATCGCGACCGATTTCGGCATTCCGAAGGTCATCGGCGGCCGCTTCAACGTGCTGGCGACGGATGTCTACAAGCAGGTCATCGGCCAGCAGAACTTCGAAATGGGCGCGGTCGTCGGCATGGTGCTGCTGCTGCCCGCGATGATCGCCTTCGCGGCCGACCGATGGGTCGCGCGAAGGCAGGTGGCGCTGCTGAGCGCGCGTGCCGTTCCTTTCGAACCGCAAAAACGCAAGCTGCGGGACATGCTGCTCTTCGCGTTCTGTGCGTTCGTCGCGGCGTGCATCCTCGTCGTGCTCGGCGTGGCGGTATGGGCGAGCCTGATCCAGTACTGGCCGTACAACCTGTCGCTTTCGCTGCGCAACTACGCCTTCGAAAACGCCGATGCGTCGGGATGGAGTTCGTATTTCAACACACTGATCATGGCGGTATGCGTCGCCACGATCGGAAGCGCCGTCATCTCCTTCGGTGCATGGCTCGTCGACAAGACCCGCGGGTCAGAATTCCTGCGCGCGGCCGTCCACCTGCTGGCGATGATCCCGCTTGCAGTGCCGGGTCTCGTGCTGGGCCTGTCTTACATCTTCTTTTTCAACGCGCCCGGAAACCCGCTGGGGTTCATCTACGGCACGCTTGCGATCCTCGTGCTCAATACGATCGCGCATTTCTACACTGTCGCACACCTGACTTCGCTGCAGGCGCTCAAGCAGCTAGATCCGGAATTCGAAAGCGTGTCGTCCTCGCTCAAGGTGTCGGTCTGGCGCACGGCCTGGCGCGTGACGCTGCCGGTCAGTTCGCCCGCGCTTCTCGACGTGTGGTTCTACATGTTCGTCAACGCGATGACGACGGTCTCCGCCGTGATCTTCCTCTACGGCCCGTACACGAAGCCTGCGTCGGTCGCGATCGTGAACATGGACGAAGCGGGCTTCACCGCGGCTGCCGCCGCGATGGGCTGCACGATCGTCGCCACGGCGGCGGCGGCGAAAGTCGTCCATTCGCTGCTGGCTTCCTGGCTAGACCGGCGCACGCAGGCCTGGCGCGCGCGGTGAGCGCGCTGCCCGGACATATCCGCGGCGTCCTCTTCGACAAGGACGGCACGCTCGTCGATTTCGACCGCACATGGGCGGGCACGATGAAGGCCGGCGCGCTCGCCTTCGCCGATGGCGACGGCGCGCTCGCCGTGCGCCTGTGCGAGGCGGTGGGGTGGAGCGAGGCCAACGGCACCTTCGCGGCCGACGCGTTCTTCGCCAACAATCCGAACGCCGCGATCGCCCGGCGCTGGCGCGAACTGCGCGGGCTGCCGTTCGCGCCGTCCGATGCGCCGTTGCTCGACGGGCTGTTCGCCCGCGCGATCCTTGCCAACGTCACGGCACTGGGCGACCTGAAGGGAACGGTTGCAAGGCTCGTCGCGCGCGGAGTTTCGCTGGGCGTGGCGACGAACGACAGCCGGAGTTCCGCGCTGGAACAGCTTTCCGCCCTCGGCGTGGGCGCTGCGTTCGTTTTCGTGACCGGCTACGACGGGCCCAGCGCGCCGAAGCCGGATCCGTCGGCCGTGACCGATTTCGCGCGGGCTGCGGGAATTGCGCCGCGGGAGGTGGCCGTGGTCGGCGATTCCGAGAACGACATGAAACTCGCGCGCGCCGCCGGTGCGCTTGCCGTCGCGGTCGCAAGCGCGCCCGCGCATCGCGCGGTGCTCGCACCGCTCGCCGACATCGCGATCGCCCGGATCGAGGATCTCTAGGCGAGGATCTTCGTGCGCTTCGGGTCGACCGCGCAGCCGTCGATCCGCTTCGCCGGCCAGCGCTTCGTGAAGGCCTCGATCTCGAAATCGGCGGCCGCGGCGCTCGCGGCGGGCACGTAGCCGAAGGCGATCGCCTTGCCCACCGTGTGGCCCCACCCCGCCGACGACGTCACGCCGACGACCTTGCCGTCGAGCACGATCGACTCGCCGCCGTAGATCTGCACGGGTGCGTCGATCGTCAGCACGATCAGCTTGCGCTTCGGGCCCTCGGCTTTCGCTTTTTCCAGTGCCGCGCGGCCGATGAAGTCGGACTTCTTGCCGAGCGCCACCGCAAAGCCGAGACCGGCCTCGTAGGGCGTGTAGTCCGGCGTGATGTCGGCACCCCAGTAGAGGTAGCGCTTCTCCAGCCGCAGCGAGTCGATGGCGCGGTAGCCGGCATCCGCCAGCCCGTGCGCCTTGCCGGCTTCCGACAGCAGTTCGTAGACGTGCTGCGCGTACTCGACCGGCATGTGCAGTTCCCAGCCCAGCTCGCCCACATACGTCACGCGCATGGCCAGCACCGGTGCGAAGCCGATGCGGATTTCCTTCGCCGTCATGTAGGGGAACGCGGCGTTCGACACGTCGCCGTCCGCGACCGCGGCGAGGATATCGCGCGATCTGGGGCCGGCAAGATTGATCGTCGCGCGCGCCGAAGTGATGTCGCTCACGTTGACCGAGCCGTCCGTCGGCAGGTGGCCGCGGATCCAATGCATGTCGCGCACGCCGAAGGCGCTGCCGGTGACCATGTAGAAGCGGTTCTCGTCGAGCCGGACGAACGTCAGGTCCGCCTCGATGCCGCCGCGCGCATTGCACAGCTGCGTATAGACGAGGCTGCCGGCCGGCTTGTCGAGGTCGTTGGCCGCAATGCGCTGGAGGGCTGCGAACGTGCCGGGACCGGAGAACTCGAACTTCGAGAACGAGCTCTGGTCGATCAGCACCGCGCGTTCGCGCGCCGCGCGGCATTCGCCGGCCACGTGCGCGAACCAGTTGGGCCGCGATTCGAACGACGGCTTGTCGACCGGTTCGACGCCGGCGGGCGCAAACCAGTTGGGTCGCTCCCAGCCGAAACGCGAGCCGTAGACGGCGCGCTTGTCCTTGAGGATCGAATAGAGCGGGCTGCGACGGCCGCCGCGCGCGCTCTCCAGCTCCTCGATCGGATAGTGGATCTGGTAATAGCGCCAGTAGCTGTCGACGCTGCGCTCGGCGAGGTACTTGGCCGACATGTGGTGCGCGCCGAAGCGCCGAACGTCGAAAGCCCACAGATCCATCGACGGCTCGCCGGCCACGATCCATTCGGCCATCGCCTTGCCCGCACCGCCCGAAGCGGCGATGCCCGACGTGAAGCCGCAAGCCACGTAGAAATTGTCCCGTTCGGGGGCGAGCCCCATGATCGGCTCGCCGTCCGGCGAAATCGGAATGGGGCCGTTGATCACGGTGCGGATGCCGATCTCGTTGAGGATCGGCAGGCGTTCGGCCGCCGGCAGCAGGAATGCTTCGAGCCGGTCCTGATTGGGCGGGAACAGTTCGCGCCCGAATTCGAACGGCACGCCCTTCGACCCGAAGGTCGGCGTGCCCTGTTCCCAGCCGCCGATGGCGAGCGCGCCGGGCTCGGGCTTCAGGTAGAAGATGTTGTCCGGGTCGCGCAGCGTCGGCAGGCCGTTGGGCATGTCGTTGCGCTTTTCGGTGATGAGGTACTGGTGCTCGACCGCGCCCGCGGGCACGCGCACGCCCGCCATGGCCGCCACGTCGCGCGCCCAGATGCCGGCGGCATTCACGACGATCTCGCAGGCGATGTCGCCCTTGTCCGTGCGCACCTTCGTGATGCGCCGGTCTTTCGTGTCGAAGCCCTTGACCAGAACGCCTTCGACGAACTTCACGCCGCCCGCCCGCGCGCCCTTGGCGTAGGCGTGCGTCAGGCTCGACGGATCGACCGAACCGTCGTCGGGCACGAACACCGCGCCGACGACGCCGTCGAGCGAGATGAGCGGGAACTTCTCCTGCGCTTCCTTGGGCGAGAGCGTGTGCAGCTCGAAATCGAAGCTGCGCGCGGTCGTCGCCATGCGCTTCAGTTCGCTCCAGCGTTCCTGCGAGGAGGCGAGCCGCAGGCTGCCGACGGGCTTCCATTCGACCGCCTGCCCGGTCTCGGCTTCCAGCTTTCCGTAGAGCTGGGCCGAATACTGCATGAGCCGCGTCAGGTTGCGCTTGGAACGCAACTGGCCGACGAGCCCGGCCGCATGCCAGGTCGAGCCGTTCGTCAGCGCCGCCTTTTCGAGGACGACGACGTCGCGCTGTCCGAGCTTCGCCAGGTGATAGGCGATGGAGCAACCGACCGCCCCGCCGCCGATGACAACGATACGGGCAGAGCCCGGAAGTTCAGCCACGCAGCTCTCCGATGTACCAGTCGTCGAAATGCGCGACGTTGCGCTCGCGCAGG
>JAYRKO010000106.1:0-7203 GCA_041905745.1 Tagaea sp.
CGAAGAAGGCGGGCGCGAAGGTCGTGGTCGACAACGTGTTCGCCACGCCGATGCTGCAGAAGCCGCTGGAACTGGGCGCCGACATCGTCGTCTATTCGGCGACCAAGCACATCGACGGGCAGGGCCGCGTGCTCGGCGGTGCCGTGCTCGGCTCGAAGGCGTGGATCGACGGCACGCTCGTGCCGTTCATCCGCCACACGGGGCCGACGCTGTCGGCCTTCAACGCATGGGTCCTGCTGAAGGGACTCGAGACGCTGCCGCTGCGCGTCGAGGCGCACGCGAAGAACGCGCTCGCCGTCGCGAAGTTCCTCGAGAAGGCGAAGCCCGTCGGGCGCGTCCTTTATCCGGGGCTGCCCTCGCATCCCCAGTACGCGCTCGCGCGAAAGCAGATGAAGGGCGGCGGCCCGCTCGTGGCCTTCGATCTTGCGGGCGGCAAGAAGGCGGCCTTCGCGTTCGTCGACGCGCTGCGGCTCATCCGCATCTCCAATAATCTCGGCGACGCGAAGAGCCTGATCTGCCATCCCGCGACGACCACGCACCAGCGCCTGCCGGCCGAAGAAAAGGCGCGGCTCGGGATCGGTCCCGGCTCGCTACGATTGTCTGTCGGGATCGAGGATCCGGCCGATATTCTTGCGGATTTGGCCCGGGGGCTCGCGGCGGCGGCAAAGGTCCGTCGCTGATCGTCGCGTACGCGCCATGTCGGGCGCGCCGCCGCACTCGGGTATCAGTCGAGTGCGGCGGCGAGCCTTTCGACATCCGTCTCGTCGTTGTAGAAATTGACCGATACGCGCAGGTTTCCGTCGCGCGCTGCGCAGACGACCCCTTTTTCCCGTAGGCCCGCCAGAACCGCGGCGGGATCGCGCCCGGCCAGCGGCAGCGCCACAACGTGGCTCCGGTTTTCCGGCGCCATGTTTATCGGTGCATGGCCGCGCGCGGCGAGCGCGTCGCGCAGTGCACCGGCAATCCGGGCATTGCTTTCGTAGATCCGCGAGGGCCCGATTTCCTCGATCAGTGCAAGGCAGATTTCGTCGCCGACTGCAGCAAGCCACGAAATCGAATTGTCGAATCGCGACGCAGTCGCGGAAAGCTCCATCCGTGGCCCGAAGAAACTCTCCAGCGGCTTGCCGGCGGCTTTCCAACCGGCACCGAACGGTACGATGCTTTCGCGCAACGAAGGCCGGACATAGAAATAGCCCATGCCGCGCGCTGCATTGAGCAGGAACTTGTGGTCGGCGGTCGCCAGAAAGTCGATTCCGGCAAGATCGCGGGACATGTCGAGCGCCCCCACGCTTTGCGATCCGTCGACGAAGAACCACGCGCCCGCGCTACGTGCAACGGACGAGAGAGCGGCGAGGTCGGTGCGGTGGCCGCTGGCGGTCTGGACGGCGCTGGCGGCGAGCAGGCGCGTGCCGCCGTCGACCGCGGCGGCGACATCGTCCGGGCAAAGACCGCCGCCGCGGAATGCCACCTGTCGCACGGTGTAGCCGCGCGATTCGAGCTGACGCCAGGGAAAGTGATTGGAGCTGTATTCCTGCGCCCCGACGACGACGTTTTCGCCGGGCTTCGCGGGCAGGAACTGCGCGGCCACCAGACCGGCCGCCGCGCTGACCGATGCAATCTGGGCAACGTCGTCGGCGCCGCAGCCGATCAGCCGCGCCACGGCCATACGGGCGCGATCGGCACTCCGCTCTGCGGCGATGTAGTCGAATCCGCTATCGGTCCATTGCTCGATGAACCGGTGATAGCCTTCGGCCAACCGGATGTTGGCAGGGGCGACCGCCGACGTATTGAAATAGGTCTGCTTCTCGAGAAGCGGGAACAGCGCGCGAGCGTCTGCAATATCCATCGAGTTTTACGGGGCCGTGAACGGAGGAGTAAGTCTCATAGGCGGCCTCGCCGGATCGGCACAAGGCATACAATTGAAGGCGGCACATCACGGTGACCGGCTTTCGTCCGGCATGCGCATGCATCGCCTTGAGACGCGCTAAATCCTTAAATTTCCTTGGGTCATACTGTCGTCGGGGGGTTGGCCCGACCGGGGCATCGCCCTATAATCATCGAGGTCTCCATCCTGACAGACCCGCCCCGATGTACAGCGAAACGACACGCGAAATTAAGGTGACCGTCGAACCGGTCTACCTCGAAGACCAGTCTTCGCCGGCCGAGAACCGGTTCGTCTGGGCATACCACGTCCGGATCGAGAATCTCGGCCACGCGACGGTCCAACTGCGCTCGCGCCATTGGCGGATCACCGACGCCAACGGCCGTCTGCAGGAAGTACGCGGACCCGGCGTGGTCGGCGAGCAGCCGGTCCTGAAGCCCGGCGAGACGTTCGAATACACGTCCGGCACGCCGCTGGGCACGCCATCGGGCATCATGGTGGGCAGCTACCAGATGGAATCGGGCGACGGCGAGCACTTCGACATCAAGGTACCGGCCTTCTCGCTCGACTCGCCCGGCCAGCCGATCCGCCTCAACTGACGCGACAGCAAACCCCAACGAAAGTGCGCACCCCGTGAAAGCTCCTCTCAAACCGATCGTCGCCGTTCCGCCGCGCCCCGACCGCGCCGCGGCCGAAGAGGCGGTGCGCACGCTGATCCGCTGGGCCGGCGACGATCCGGAACGCGAAGGCCTGCTCGATACGCCCTCGCGCGTCGCGCGCGCGTACGAGGAATGGTTCGCCGGCTATCGCGAGGATCCGGTCGACATCCTCGCGCGCACCTTCGAGGAGACCGAAGGCTACGACGAGATGGTCGTGCTGAAGGACGTGCGCTTCGAAAGCTTCTGCGAGCACCATCTGGCGCCGATCCTCGGCACGGTCGACGTCGCGTATCTGCCGAGCCGCCGCGTCGTCGGCATCTCGAAGATCGCGCGCGTGATCGATGTCTTCTCCAAGCGCATGCAGATCCAGGAGAAGCTCACCGCGCAGATCGCCAACACGATCGAACACGTGCTCCAGCCCAAGGGCGTGGCGGTCGTCGTGCGCGGCCAGCACCAGTGCATGAGCACGCGCGGCGTCCACAAGACCGGTGTGACGATGGTCACGTCGCGCATGCTTGGCGCCTTCCGAGACGATCAGGGCACGCGGCGCGAGTTCCTGTCGATCATCGGCAATCCGCCGGTCAATCCCGGCTGATGGCGGCTGCGGCGGATTCGGTCGCGCTGCTCGCGCGGCTGGTGGCGCACCGGACCGTCAGCTCGCAGTCCAATCTCGGCCTGATCGAGGACGTGCGCGGCTATCTCGCCGGGTACGGCGTCGAATGCCGGCTCGTTCCCAACGCGGACGGGACGAAGGCCAATCTTCTCGCCACGATCGGCCCGGCAGCACACGGCGGAGCCGTTCTCTCCGGCCATACCGACGTCGTGCCCGTGGAAGGCCAACCTTGGACGAGCGATCCCTTCGCACTGGTCGAACGCGAAGGGCGGCTCTACGGCCGCGGCGCGTCGGACATGAAGGGTTTCATCGCCTGTGCGCTGGCGGCAGTGCCGCGCTTCAAGGACGCGAAGCTAGTCCGCCCGATCCATTTATGCTTCTCCTACGACGAGGAGGTCGGCTGCTTCGGCGCGCCGGACGCGATCCGCCTGTTCGGCGTCGACCTGCCGCGGCCGTCCATCTGCGTCGTCGGCGAACCCAGTTCGATGCGGCCCGTGATCGCCCACAAGGGCGACTGGGTGTTCGAAGTCGCGATCGTCGGCCGCGAGGCGCATTCGAGCGCGCCGCATCTGGGCGCCAATGCGATCGTCCACATGGGGCGCTTCCTCGCCTTTCTCGACGAGCTGCAGGCCGAACTTCGCGCGCACGGCACGCAAGGTGCGTTGCCCGGCGTCGAATTCGATCCGCCCTGGACGACCGTGGGCGTGGGCAAGATCGCGGGCGGCACGGCCGCCAACATCGTGCCGCGCGAGTGCCGGCTGACATGGGAATTCCGCGCGCTGCCGGGCGTGGACGCAGCCGCGATCCACGCGCGCGCGCAGGCGAAGGTGGATGCGCTCGACGCCGCGATCCGCGCCGAAGCGCCGGAAGCGGGCGTACGCATGCGCACGTACGCGAACGTTCCCGCCTTCCGCCCGGAAGCGCAGGGGGCGGCCCAGAAGCTTGCGATGGAAATCACGGGTGCCAATGCGCCCGCCGCGGTCGCCTTCGCGAGCGAAGCCGGCCAATTCCAGGATGCCGGGATTTCGACGGTGATCTGCGGCCCGGGCGACATCGCCGTGGCGCACCGGCCCGACGAGTACACGACGCGCGACCAGCTCGCGCAATGCGACCGCTTCCTCGCGAAGCTCGCCGAGTGGGCGTCGCGCCCCGTTTGACCTGAGGTAGTACGCTAAACTACGATTACCCTGTCGTTTTCGACAGGGGCATCGCGTGAAGCAGATCGTATCGTGGGGAGTGGCGGCAGCGCTTTGCGCATCGGCGCCGGCGGCTGCCGAGCCGACAGCCGAAGAACGGCTCTCGACGGCGCTCGAACTTTTCAACTCCGCCGCTTTCTGGTCCGACGGAAATACGCCCAATGCCGTCGACGAACGGCCGATCGTCGGGATCTATCGCTGGGCGGAGCCGATCCGGGCGTTCGTGGGCCCTTCCACGACGTCGAGCGCACGAACGATCGCGCAGGACAAGCTTCGCGAGATGGCCGCCATGGTCGGCGTCGAAGTCCAGATGGTTGATTCGGTCGAAAGCGCGAATCTGCGATTCGTGTTCCTGCAGGAATACCAGGTCGTCGGTAATCTCGGCGCTTCTGGCTGCGTGACCGAGCTGAAGTCCCCGACGTACCGGCGCACGAATGTCACGGTGAACGTCCGGCTGAATCAGACTTCGTGCATGATCCACGAGTTGATGCATGTGTTCGGCTTCGGCGGGCATCCGCATCAACTCGAGACCGTACTCAGCTACAGTTACCGCCGGGGGGCGACGCCCGTCCTGTCGGACGGCGATCGTCTGATCCTGAAAGCGCTCTACCGAAGCGGCGTCACGCCGGGAATGTTCCCGCTGCCGGCGCTGATGCGGGTGCGCCAATTCCTGGCCGAGGATCTGGCGCTGGTGCCGCCCGGCGCCGACACGACGGCATTGGCGCGACCGGTGCTGGACAAGGCCGTTGCGCGACTGCGCGCGGCGGCCGATCGCGGCAACGGTGCGGCGCACTATGTCCTCGGCTTCGCGTACGGCTACGGCCAGTACGTGGCGAAGGATGCCGCCGCGGCCGTCCGGTTCTGGGATCTTGCCGGCGAGCAGAAATGGTCCGAAGCACTGTTCCGCGCCGCCGAATTCGTCGTTGCGGGCGACGGCGTTCCCGCCGATCGGGAAGGCGCCCTGCGGCGTTATCGCGCGGCGAGCGATCAGGGCCACGCGCGCGCGGCCCTCGCGCTTGCCAAATTCCACGAACGAGCGGGCGAAAAGATCGAGGCCTACGCGCTATTCGACCTTGCCGCCCGGCGCAAACTCGACGAAGCGTCCGGCCTTCGCGACGCCCTCGGCTCGGGCATGACACCCGACGAGCTTCTGCGTGCGCAGTCCCGGGCGCGCGAATTGCCCGTCGCGCCGCGAAGCTGATCTTCCCGCACGCTCACATCTGCATGAAGCGCGGCATGTTCGCGCGGATCTGCCGGTCGAGTTCGGCGTTCACGTCCTGCATCATCTGCTGGACCATCTCGTACCAGACGCGTTCGCGCTCGTTGAGCGTGATGTTCTCGGCGACCGAGCGCGTGCGCGTGGCCGCGGCGGTCGCAAAGCCGTCGCGGAAATTGCCGCGGATCTGGCGGACCTCGACCGCGGCTTCGATGCGGCCGTCGTAGCGCTGCGCCTGTTCGTTGGTGAACGTCGCGCGCACGCCGGACGAGCGCGGCAGCTCCGTTTCGGTCACGCGCGCATCGATGATCGCGAAGCGCACGAAATGTTCGCCGCGCCCGGTGACGGCGAGGCGGTCGTTGGCCCACTGGCGCAGCACCTCGGTCGGACGCTGCTGGAAAAGATGTTCGACGTTCGGCGGGGCGAGCGGCGGCTGGTAGTCTTGCGCGATTTCGATGCGTTCGGCCTCAAAGGTGAAGCGGCCGAGGCTGGCGTAGGTCAGCGGCGGGAACTGCGGCGGCTTGGGCGCGTCGGCGCAAGCGGCCAGCGTCGCGGCCGGCAGGGCCGCGCCGGCGAGCTTCAGGAATTCACGGCGGGAGGAAATCATCGCGGTCTCTCCTGTCGGGTACCGATCGGATCCGGTCGGCGTAAACGCAAATCTGGGTCGAATTGCGGCGGCCATCAAGCCTCGCGATAGACCTCGTCGAGGTCGAAGAAGGCGTGGGACGTATTGCAGAATTCGCAGGTCATGCGCACGGCGCCGTCGTCCTCGCGCATCGTCTCTATTTCGGCGCGCGGCAGCGAGCGCAGCACGCTGCGCATGCGCTCGGGGCTGCAACGGCAGCGGTGCGCGAGCGGCAGGGGACGATAGATCTCCACACCCTCGGCAAGGAACAGCCGGTCGACGAGCTTCCACGGCGGCAACGCCGCATCGACGAGTTCCTGCGCCTTGGCCGATCCCATCAGGATCATCGCGCGCCGCCAGCCTTCTTCCTCCGCCTCGCGCTCGTCCGGATCGCGCGTGATCGGCAGGCCGCCTTCGGCGGAGCCTTGCGCGTCGCCGGGCGGCAGGCGCTGGATCATGATCGCACCCGCCCGCCAGAAGATCCGGCCGTCGGCGTCCGGCGTGCCTGCGACAGCCACGTTGAGGCCCGCCTCGAACTGCTCGGACTGGTGGAAATAGTGGTGCGCGCATTCGGCGAGCGTGGCGCCGTTCAACTCGACGATGCCCTGATAGCGCTCCATGTCGACGCCCTGGTCGACCGTGAAGGCGAGATAGCCCGAACCGAACAGCCGCGGCACCGAGACGGGCCCGTCGCCCAGTGCGGCCACGCGCGCCTCGTCGAACTGGGCGTAGCCGCGCATGTCGCCGGCCGACGTGATGTCGGCCACGAGCAGGCGCAGCGGCCCGTCGCCCTTGGTCTGGATCGTGAAGACGCCGTCGTACTTGAGCGTGGCGGCGAGTGCGGCCCCCATCGCGATCGCTTCGGCGAGTGCGGCCGCCACGAGGCGCGGATAGGCATGGCGGTGCAGGATCGCGTCGAGCGCCGGACCGAGGCGCACGAGCCTGCCGCGCAGCGCGAAGGGATCGACCCGGAAAGGCAGGACGACGTCGTCGTCCCGGAACTCCGCCGTCA
>JAYRKO010000107.1:0-7187 GCA_041905745.1 Tagaea sp.
ATGTCGATCTGGGCGGCGATCTTCGCGGCGCTGATCGGCGGCGCGATGGGGATCGCGCGGGTTTCGAATTCGCTTTTCCTGCGCCTCGTCTCGCGCAGCTACGTCGAACTCGTGCGCAACGTGCCGCCGCTCGTTTTCGTTTTCGTCGTCTATTTCTTCCTGACGAGCCAGATCGCGCCCGCGCTCGGCCTCGATGTCTGGGCCCGCACGGCCTCGCCCGGCGCGCGCGCGACCATCGAACTGCTGCTCGGCCCGCCGCAGCATCTGCCCGCACTCGCATCGGCCGTCGCGTGCCTCGCACTGTTCGAAGGCGCCTACGTGACGGAAATCGTGCGCGGCGGCATCGAATCGATCGATCGCGGCCAGTGGGAAGCCTCGCGCGCGCTCGGCTTCACGCGCTGGAAGTGCCTGCGTCTCGTCGTCTTGCCCCAGGCGATCCAGCGCACCCTGCCGCCGCTCGCCGGACAGTTCATCTCGCTCGTAAAGGACTCGTCGATCGTCTCGCTGATCTCGATCCAGGACCTGACGTTCCTCGGCAACGAAGTCGCCGCAACGACGACGCGCGTGTTCGAGGCGTGGATCATCGTCGCCGTGTTCTATTTCCTCCTCTGCTACGCGCTCTCGCGGGCATTCGCGCGGCTGGAGACGCGGCTGGGCCGTTTCCGGTGAGCGCGGCCCGTCTCGACGTGGCCGTCGCGGGCGGCGGGATCGTCGGCCTTGCGGCGGGATTCGCGCTTGTTCGCGAAGGGCGCGGCGTGACGCTCTTCGACCCCGCACCGGGACGCGGCGCATCGTTCGGGAATGCCGGCGGGATTACGCCGGGGTGGGTGGCGCCGCTGGCGATGCCGGCGACCATCCGCGCGCTCCCGGGCATGCTCGCCGACCCGCTTTCGCCCATCGCGATCCGGCCGGCCTATCTTCCGCGCCTGTTGCCGTGGATCGCGCGCTTTGCAGCCAACGCGATGCCGGCACGGGTCGAAGCCTGTTCGCGGGCGCTTGCCGCGCTGACGCTGGGCGCGTGCGAGACGTGGGCGGCGTTCGCCCAAGCCGCCGGCGTCGGCCATCTCCTGCGCAAGCAGGGCATCCTTTACGCCTATGCGAGCGAACGCAGCCGTCGCGCGGCCGAGCCCGCGCATGCGCTGCGTCGCAAGCGCGGCGTGGCGGCCGAGCCCGTCGACGCGGCCTGGCTTTCAAACTTCGCGCCGATGCTGGGACCGGAATTCCGCTACGGCATCTATTCGCCCGATGCCGGCCATGTCGTCGACCCCGGCGGCCTGTGCGACGGGCTTGCGCAAGCGTTCGAGGCGGCTGGCGGCCGGATCGTGCGCGAGGCGGTCATCGATCTTGCCGCGGATTCAGATGCAGTGCGGCTGCGCACCGCATCGGGCAGCTTTGCGGCCGAGCGGCTCGTGCTCGCGGCCGGCGCGCATTCGCGCCCGCTTGCAGCCAAGCTCGGCGCCCGCATGCCGCTCGATGTCGAGCGCGGCTACCACGCGATGTTGCCGGACCCCGGCGTCGAACTGCCGGCCCAAATGATCGACGGGGAAGGGAAGTACGCGCTGACGTCGATGGCGGGCGGCCTGCGCCTTGCCGGCACGGTGGAGTTCGCCGGCCTCGACGCGCCGCCCGACTATTCGCGCGCCGAGCGGCTTGTCGCGGCTGCGCGCCGGCTGCTGCCGGGATTGCGCGTCGAGCGGCCAAGCTACTGGATGGGGTTCCGCCCGTCGCTGCCGGACGGTCTACCCGCGATCGGCCCGGCACCGGCAAGTCCGCGCGCGATTCTTGCGTTCGGCCACGCACATCTCGGCCTCACGCTCGCCGCGAAGACCGCGGCACTCGTG
Organism: Tagaea sp.; assembly: GCA_041905745.1. Taxonomy (GTDB): domain Bacteria; phylum Pseudomonadota; class Alphaproteobacteria; order CACIAM-22H2; family CACIAM-22H2; genus Tagaea. The sequence goes on from JAYRKO010000107.1 coordinate 1,842, forward strand.
TGCGACCTGATCGCGGGCCGGCCGCCGCAGATCGATCTATCGCACTATTCGCCCGCGCGCTTCGGCTAGTGCGGGCGCCGGAACCATCGGAGGAGACGACATGACTGCCTGGATACGCATGCTGCAGTACGAAGAATCGACCGGCTATCTGCGCGAACTCTACGACCGCGTGAAGGGGCCGGGCGGGGCGATCGATAACGTGATGAAGATCCATTCGCTGCGGCCCCACACGATGGAAGGGCACAGCGCGCTCTACAAGAGCGTGCTCCATCACACCGGCAATTCGCTGCCGGTGTGGTTCCTCGAATGTCTCGGCATCTACACAAGCCTTTCCAACAAGTGCGAATACTCGGTCTCGCACCATTATGCCGGCCTGACGCGCCTGCTGAAGAACGACGATCGCGCGCGCGCGATCTACCAGGCACTGGTGATGGCCGCACCCGAGAAGGTCTTCGAGGGCAAGGAGCTGGGCCTCTTGCGCTACGTGCGCAAGCTCACGCTGGAGCCGCAGAAGATGGAAGAAGGCGACGTCGCGGCCGCGCGCGCTTCGGGCGCCTCGGACGCGGAGATTTTCGAGGCGAACCAGGTCTGCGCCTATTTCAACTACTCGAACCGCCTGCTCAACGGTCTGGGCGTGACGACGAAGGGCGACGTGCTGGGCTATTCGCCGCCCAATTCGGCCAAGCTCGACGACTGGGAACACGTCTAGGACGACGATGCGCGGCTATTCGCTCTGGTCGCTGGCGCGCCACGCGCTGACGGGTCACGAGGGGTGGCAGCGCGCGTGGCGCGCGCCCGAGCCGCGCCGGCGCTACGACGTGGTGATCGTCGGCGCGGGCGGGCACGGGCTCGCGACGGCCTATTATCTCGCCCGCCGGCACGGCATCCGCGACGTACTTGTCGTCGACAAGGGCTGGGTCGGCGGGGGCAACACGGGCCGCAACACGGTGACGATCCGCGCGAACTATCTGCGTGAGGACTCGATCCGTTTCCACGCCGAAGGGCTTCGGCTGTGGCGCGAGATGTCGGGCGAGCTTGGCTTCAACGTCATGTTCTCCGAGCGCGGCCAGCTCGACCTGATCCAGACGTGGGCAAAGCTGCGCGACGTCAAGCGCCGGCAGGTGCTTTTGCGCCTCGCGGGCGTTCCGTTCGACATCGTGACGCCCGAAGCGGCGCAGGCCCGCGTGCCGATCCTCGACCTTGACGGCGCCAAGCGCTTCCCGGTGCTCGCCGCGACGTGGCATCCCACGGCCGGTGTTGCGCGCCACGACGCCGTCGCATGGGGATACGCGCGCGCGGCCGATGCGCTGGGTGTCGACATCGTTCAGGGATGCGAGGTTCGCTCGATCCGGCGCGAAGGCGGCCGGGTGACGGGCGTCGAAACTACCAAAGGCTACATCGAAGCGGGCAAAGTGGCGCTCGCGGTCTCCGCGCACGCGAGCGAACTGGCCCACACGGTCGATCTTCGCCTGCCGATCGAGACGGTGCCGCTTCAGGCGTTCGTGTCCGAACCGCTGAAGCCGATGCTCGACTGCGTCGTGAACTGCCCGGGGCAGGTCTATCTCAGCCAGTCCGACAAGGGCGAGCTTGTGATCGGCGGCGGTGCGGACGGCGTGCCGTCGTACGTCCAGCGCGGCGATTTCGCGATGCTGGAGCGCGTCGTCTCCAGCCTCGTCGAGCTTTTCCCCGTCCTCGGCCGAGTGCGCATGCTGCGCACTTGGGCGGGTGCCATCGATCTCTGCTACGACACCTCGCCCATCGTCTCGAAGACGCCGGTCGGCGGGCTCTATCTCGACATCGGATGGGGATCGGGCGGCTTCAAGGCGATCCCGGCGGGCGGGGCGGCGTTCGCCGATCTGATCGCGAACGACGTGCCGGGCCCGGCGATCGAGGGCTTTGCGCTCGACCGCTTCGCGCGCGGCCGCCCGCTCTACGAAACCGCCGGCGCGTCCAACAGGGATTGAAAGCGATGCGCCTCGTCCCCTGTCCCGAATGCGGTCTGCGCGAAGCCAACGAGTTCGTGTGCCTCGGCGAAGCGCCGGCCCATCCCGTCCGGGCCGACGGCATTTCCGATGCGCTCTACGGCCGGCCGAACGTCAAGGGGCCGGTCGAGGAACTTTGGTGGCACAAGTTCGGATGCCGGCGCTGGCTCCGGCTCGGGCGCGACACGGCCACCAACAGGTTCGCGCCGTGAGCGGTCACCGGATTTCGCCCCTTGCGCCGGAGGAGGCGGTCGAGATCGAGTTCGACGGAATGCGCCTCGTCGCGCGCCGCGGCGAACCGCTTGCGGCGACGTTGCTGGCAAACGGGCTTTCGACCGTCGCGCGCAGCTTCAAGCACCATCGGCCGCGCGGCCTCGTCGGCTATGGCTCGTGGGAGCCCAACACGGTCGTCGAGACGAAAGACGGGATCGAACTGGCGACGAATGTTATTGCGCAGCATGGCCTTCGCGCGCGCGCGGCGAACTGCTGGCCCTCGGCGCGCTTCGACGCGAAGGCGCTGCTCGGTGCGTTCAGCGCACTGATGCCGGCCGGCTTCTATTACAAGACCTTCCGTGGGCCGCGCGGACGTGCGTGGCCGCTCTTCGAACCGATCATCCGCGCGATGGCCGGCATCGGCCGCCTGCCAGAAGGGCCATCGCCGAACGCCGAAAAGCGGCACGCGCATTGCGACGTCCTCGTCGTCGGCGCGGGACCTGCCGGCCTTGCCGCGGCACTTGCCGCATCGGCTGCACCGGGTTCGCGCGTCATGTTGCTCGACGAGGGTGGCGCGCCCGGGGGACGGCTTGTCGATCGTCGGGATCTTGCCGTCGATGGACGACCGGGGGCCGAATGGGCGCAGGCGGCTTGGGTGCGCCTTGCGTCGCGGGGCGTACGCGTGCTCGCGCGAACGACGGCGCTTGGCCGGTACGAAGGCGGGTTGGTCGTCGCGGTGGACCGCTCCGGCGATGCACTGCGTCTATGGAAGATACGCGCGCGTTCCGTCGTGCTGGCGACCGGTGCCGTCGAACGGCCGTTCGTATTCGAAGGCAATGATCGGCCCGGTGTGATGCTGCTTTCGGCTGCACTTGCCTATGCCCGCCGACATGGTATCGCCGTCGGCCGGAACGTCGCAGCGGTCGTCGGCGACGAGGCGGGCTTCGCTGAAGTCGCCGAACTGGTCGCCGCCGGGGTCGGCGTACGCCATATCGTCGACCTGCGTGCGGCGAGCAATCCGGTGCACCATGCGCGGGCCGCAGCCGTGGGCATTCGGGTCCATTCCGCCGCGCGGCCGGTGGCAACCGCAGGCGTGCCGCTTCGTACCTTGCGCATCGAAAGTGCCGACGGGCGGCGGCAGGATCTGGCCTGCGATGCGCTCGTCATGGCCGGCGGCTGGATGCCGCTGGTCCATCTCCATTCGCATGCGGGCGGGCGCGTGCGATTCGCGCACGAACTCGGCGCGTTCGTTCCGGAAAGCCCGCACGACGGCGCACGCAGTGCCGGCGCCTGCAACGGCAACGGCGCGCTCTCCGCCGCGTTGGCGGAAGGGCATGCTGCCGGACTCGCGGCGATCGCCGATGCCGGTCGTCCGGCGCCGGCGGGCAGGGCTTCCACGGCTACCGGCGACGATCCGCCGGCCGCCGCAGGTGCACGCGTCCCCGGCGATGCCGGTCGCAATGCGTTCGTCGATTTTGCCGCCGACACGACGGCGGCCGACCTGCGACTGGCCGCGCGCGAAGGTTACGACTCGGTCGAATTGCTGAAGCGCTACACCACGACGGGTATGGCGCTCGATCAGGGACGCTTCGGAAATCTCGGCGCCATCGATATCCTTGCGCGCGCGGCGGGGGTTGAACCCGGCCGCGTCGGCACGACGACCTATCGCCCGCCGTTCGTGCCGGTTCCCTTCGCCGCGATCGCGGATGCCGGCGGCCGCCTGCTGCGACCGTCGCGCACGACGACGCTGACCGCCTGGCACGAAGCGGCCGGTGCCACGATGTACGAGGCCGGCGCCCACTGGCGGCGGCCGGGTTTCTATCCGCAGGCCGGCGAGACGCTCGAAAGCGCCACGCGCCGCGAGTGCGCGGCCGTCCGGCAGGCCGTCGGCATCTACGATTCCTCGCCGCTCGGCAAGTTCGAGATCGCAGGGCCGGACGCGGCCACGTTCCTCGATTTCGTCTATGCGACGCGCCTGTCCGATCTGGCGCCGGGTCGCGGGCGCTATGCGCTGCAACTGCACGAGGACGGGCGGCTGTTCGACGACGGGATCGTCTTCCGTCTGGCGCCCGACCGCTATTTCGCGACGACGACGACCGGCAATGCCGATGCCTGCCTGCAGCGGTTCGAATATTGCCGGCAGGTGCTGCGGCCCGATCTGCGCGTGGCGCTGCTGAACGTGACCGAACAGTGGGCCGACATCGTCGTCTGCGGGCCGAAGGCGCGCGCGGTCCTCGCCGATGCCGGTCTTGCCTATCCCGAACGGCTTGCCTTCATGGGAATCGCGGACAGTCGGTTCGTCGGCCGCGACGTGCGCGTGGCGCGCGCCGGCTTCACCGGCGAACTCTCCTTCGAAATCATGCTGCCGGCCCGTACGGCTCCCGAAGCTTGGGAACGGCTCCTCGAAGCCGGTCGGCGATACGCCATCGCACCGGTCGGTTCGGAAGCCAACCATGTCTTGCGCATCGAGAAGGGCTTCGTTTCGGTCGGCCACGAGGCCGACGGAATCTGCGGCCCGGACGATTTGGGCCTTTCCTTCGCGGCCCATGCCGACAAGTCCGATTTCGTCGGCCGACAGGCGTTGCTGCGCGATCGCGCGTCGCCGGCCGGCCGGCCGCAGCTCGTCGGGCTCTTCGCGCGCGATCCGGCCTTCGTGCTGCCGGAAGGGGCGGCGGTCCTGCGCGACGACGCGGCGCGCACGCGCGGCTACGTCACCGCGAGCTGCTGGAGCGACGCGTGCGGCCGTTCGCTGGCGCTGGCCCTGATCGAGGACGGGCGCACGCTGACGGGGTGCGACGTGACGCTTGCGACGGCCGATGGTTCCGTCGGTGCGCGTGTCGTACCACCCGTCTTCTACGATCCGAAGGGGGAGCGGCAACGTGGCTGAACAGACCGTCGCGATCCGGCCGTTGCCCGACGAATGCATCCGCGCCCATCTGTGCACCGATGCGCCGCGTGCGGATGCCATCCGGATGGAGCCCGGCTGCTGGCTTGTCTTCGGCGAAGACTCCGTTCCGGGCGGCATCGACGTTTCCGACGCCTATGCGGGCTTTGCCGTCGAAGGTGCGGGTGCGGCCGATCTTCTCGCGCGCGGGATCGCGCTCGATCTCGACGGCGCACCGGTCGGGTTCGTCGGTCGCACGCGCCTGGG
>JAYRKO010000108.1:0-7172 GCA_041905745.1 Tagaea sp.
CCTGCATGTCGAATGGCGGGCCTGGATCGCGATCTGGGCCGCCGAGCAGGCCCTGCGCGTGCCCGGCGACTTCGTCGAATGCGGCGTGCATACCGGGATACTCTCCGGCACGATCGCGCACTGGACGGATTTCCGCGCGATCCCCGACCGCCGGCTGTGGCTGCTCGACACGTTCGACGGCCTGCCCGACGACCAGCTTAGCGAAAGCGAACGCGCGATCGGTCTGCAAAATTATAACGAAGAATATCGCGGCGCGAACGGGCTGGCCGACATCGAGGCAAAGTTCCGCGGCTATCCCAACGTCCGGATCGTGCCCGGCGCCGTGCCCGGCACGCTGGCGCAGGTGAGCGCCGAGCGCGTCGCCTACCTGTCGCTGGACATGAACATCGCGCTGCCGGAAATCGCGGCGGCCGAACATTTCTGGCCGCTTCTGTCGCCGGGCGGCATCGTCCTGCTTGACGATTATAACTGGATGGCGCACGTCAACCAGAAGCGCGCCTTCGACGCGTTCGCCGCCGCACGCGGGCTTCGCGTGCTGGGCCTTCCGACCGGACAGGGCATAATCGTCAAGCCGCCATGATCGTCCGCCCGCTGAAACTCGACGGCACCTACGAAATCGGGCTCACCGCGAAGCGCGACGCGCGCGGCCATTTCGGCCGCCTGTTCGACGCCGAGATCTGGGCCGCCCACGGCCTGCCCACCGTGTTCGAGCAGGAGAACGAAGCCTTCACGCGCGCGAAGAACACGCTGCGCGGCCTGCATTTCCAGCTTCCGCCGCACGCCGAAACCAAGATCGTGCGCTGCGTGACCGGTGCGGTGCTCGACGTGTTCGTCGACCTGCGCGCGGGCTCGCCCACCTACGGCCAGTGGGATTCCCACGTGCTGAACGGCGAGGCGCCGCGCTGGCTCGTCATCCCCAAGGGCTTCGCGCACGGCTACTGCACGCTGACCGACGACACGCTGTTCGAATACAAGGTCGACGCGCGCTACGCGCCGGACGCCGAGGCCGGCCTCGCGTGGGACGATCCGACGTTGGCCATCCCGTGGCCCGTGCGCGACCCGGTCCTTTCCGAACGCGACCGCGCGCATCCGCGCTTCGCGGATTTCGTTTCGCCCTTCGTCGCGGGAACCGACTGGTGACGAAGCGCCGGCTGGTGGCCCTGACCGGCGCCACGGGCGTCGTCGGGCGCGGCATCCTCGAAGCGCTGGTCGCCGCCGGCCACGGCGTGCGGCCGCTGGCGCGCGGCGACTACGACCTGGCGCATCCCGAACGGGCCAAGTGGCTGGAACTGGAAGGCGTGGATGCGCTCGTCCACGCCGCCGGCATCACCGAGGAAAGTGCGCGCACCGGCAAGGGTGCCGTCATCGCCGGCGAAGGCCTGCAGGCACTCGCCGCGCGCGCGAAGGCGCAGGGCGTCGCGCGGCTCGTCTACATCTCCAGCGCGCATGTCTACGGGCCGCTTGAGGGGCGCATCGGCGAGGCGAACACGCCCAACCCGCGCAACGACTATGCGCGCCTGCATCTGGAAAGCGAGGGCGTGGCCGCCGCATCCGGTCTGGCGTGCGACATCCTGCGGCCGTGCAACGTCTTCGGCATGCCGGCCGATCTCGCGCATTTCGAACGCTGGGCGCTGATCCCGTTCGGCTTCCCGCGCGATGCCGTTTTCGACGGACGCATCGTGCTGAAAACGCCGGGCCTGCAGACCCGCAATTTCGTCGCCGCCGCCGGCGTGGGAGCCGCCGTCGCCGCACGTCTTGCCGAGCCCGCGCAAGCCCGCCGTGTGCGAAACGTCGCCGGACGCGATACCCTGTCGGTGCGCGATTTCGCCGCGCGAGTCGCCGCCGTCGCGGGGCCGATCCTCGGCTCGCCTCCCGCGATCGAGGCGCCGCCGGCCGAAATCCCCGCCCCGCCCGCGTTCGTCTACGAAAGTACCGACGGGCCGTTCGCGGGCGATCTCGACGGCTTCCTGGCCGGCATGGTGCGCGCGTGCGTGCGACTGAAGAACGGAACGCCCGACGGAAGGACCGCATGAAGTTCGAGAAGAACGCCGCAACCGACCACGCGATCGCGAAGGCCTACGTCGCCTATCTCGTCAAGCGCAAGCTCGACGATTGCCACGCCGCGCGCGCCGAATTCTGCGCGGCCGAGGGCGTGGCGCCCAAGCTCCTCTATTCCAATCCACACATCGCGGGCATCGCGTCGCTGTTCGCCGCGCAGACGAACGTCGAGCGCGTGGCCGACATGACGGTGCGCGAGTATCTTCGTTATCACTATTATTATATCCACCAGGCCTACAAGTACGGCATCCCCGAGATGCAGCAGACCTGGCGCGGCCACCACATCATCAAATCGCCGTCCGACTGCTGGGCCTATCAGGAGCTGATCTTCGCGACCAAGCCCGACATCGTGCTGGAACTGGGCGTGATGTTCGGCGGCGCGTCCGTCTTCTTCGCCGACGTGCTCGAACTCGTCGGCCACGGCGAGGTGCTGGGCATCGACATCTCGCTCGCCAACCTCAAGCACAAGCCCGCGAAGGGCGGGCGCATCACGTATCTGGAAGGCGACAGCGGCAGCCAGGAGATCCTCGACGAGGTCGAGCGCCGCTGCCGAGGCAAGAACGTGCTGGTGATCGCCGACAGCGACCACGAGAAGGAGCACGTGCTGAAGGAGATCCGCCTCTATTCGCGCTTCGTGAAGCCGGGCGGCTACTACGTGGTCGAGGACACGCTCAACGACCTGATGGGCTTCCATCCGGTTCCCAACGAAGGTCCGCTCGCCGCCGCGCGCCAATTCCTCGCCGAGAACGACGGCTTCGAGGTCGACCGGCGCCTGCCGGAGAAATACCTGATGTCGCTGTCGCCCGAAGGCTTCCTGCGCCGCAAGGGAGGCAAGGCATGATCGTTTCCGTCGCCGCCTCCCCGCTCGTCGAGCGCACCGCGCACGCGAAGAAGCTTGCCGGCGCGAAGGGCACCGTCCTCGCCGATCCATCCAAGGCGCTCGTGCGCGCGCACGGCTTCCAGACGATGTACGAAATCCCGCGCGAGCTGCAGACCGAGCTGCGCCTCAAGCTGCTCGACGACCACGGCAAAGCGCTGGCCAAGGCCAAGGGCGACGTCGTCGCCGACCATTGCGCGGTCGAATGGATGGCCGACTGGATGCGCTGGCACTGGGCGGCCGTTTCCACGCGCGCGTGGGACGCGGCGATGGACAAGGCCGCGAAGGTCGTGAAGCGCTATTCGCGCATCGAGCATCTGGCGAACGGGCCCAGGCGCGCCTACGACGGCTATGCGTGGCTCGACGCGCCAAACGCGCGCCAGATCGAGGAACTGATGTTCCACCTCTACGCCAAGTTCGGCGCGAAGGTCGTGAAGGTCGGCTGATGGTGGACGGCGCGCTCGAAATCCATCCGACGGCGAAAATCTCGCCCGACGCGCGCATCCACCCTTCGGTGCGCGGCACGAAGATCCGCATCGGCGCGCACAGCGAGATCTACGATTTCGTCGTGATCCGCGCGGTCGGCGGCACGGGCGACGTCGAGATCGGCGAGCATTGCTACATCAACCCGCATTCCACGCTCTATTCCGGCAGCGGGATCAAGCTCGGCAACTACGTGCTGATCGGTCCGCATGTTTCGATCGTGCCGGCCAACCACGCGTTCGAGCGGCGCGATATGCCGATCCGCAATCAGGGCTTCGCGCCGTCCAAGGGCGGCGTGGTCGTGGGCGACGACGTGTGGATCGGCGCCAACGCGACGCTCCTCGACGGCGCGCGCATCGGCAAGGGCGCCGTCGTCGCGGCGGGCGCCGTGGTCGATTGCGAGGTGCCGCCCTATCAGGTGTGGGGCGGCGTGCCCGCCCGTTTCCTCAAGGCGCGTCCTTAAGCAGGCCGGTCCACGCCGCTTCAAGCGCGCGCGCGAGCCGCTTGCCGTCCATCAGCGGCGATGCGGCGAGCTTCGCGCGCAGCCCCGCGCGGTCGGTACGCGCGCCAAGCGTTTCGAGCGCAAGGCGCACATAGGCATCCTCGTCCGCCGCGATCAGGTCGGGCCTTCCCAGATGCGTCAGGATCGACGCGCCCACGCGGCCCCCATGCCGGTCGCCCGCCAGCGCCACGACGGGCACGCCCATCCACAGCGCCTCCAGCGTCGTGATCGTGCCGTTGTAGGGAAACGGATCGAGCGCCACGTCGATCTTCGAATAGAGCCCGAGATGCCCGCCCGATCCCGCGACCCAGCCGACGAGGTCGAGCCGCTCGGGCGCGATGGCGTGCGCGGCGAACAGGCCACGATAGCGCGCGACGATGCCGGGGTCCTCGAAGCTCAACGCCTTCAGCAACAACCGCGCGTCGGGAGCGGCCTTCAGCACGCGCGCCCACAGCGCCACCGTGCGCGGCCCCAGCTTGGCGACGTTGTTGAACGAGCCGAATGTCGGCGGGCCGTTCGCGCGCGCGGGCATCGGGCCCGGCGGCGGACTGAACGCGAGGAATCCGCCTTCGATGCGCACCGGCCGCTCGACGCAGCCCGCGTCGTCCGGATCGGTCACCGCATCGACGATGCGCGCGTCGATCGCGGGCAGGCCCGTCGTCGCGGGATAGCCGAGCCACGTCGCCTGCACGGGTGCGGGCCGCAGCGCGAAAAGCCCCATGCGGTTGGCGCGTGTGTGGCCGGAAAGGTCGACGAGCACGTCGATCCCGTCGGCCGCGACCTGAGCGGCCGCATCGGCATCCGCGCGCCCCACGATCGGGTGCCACGCGTCGAAATGCGGCTTGAGACGCGCCGTCATCTCGTCCTCGCGCGCCGTGTTCGAGTAGGCGTGGAGCTCGAAGCCCTCGCGGTCGCGATGCGGCAGCACCGCGTCCAGCACGAACGCGCAGGAATGGTGGCAGAAATCGCCCGACACGAAGCCCACGCGCAGGCGCCCGCCGGCCGCGCGCTTTCGCGGCCGCGGCGCGCGCGGCACGCTTTCGCCCCAAAGGCGGTGGATCTCCACCACGTCCGCCGCACCAATCGCGTCGTCGTAGCTGAGCGCGTAGAGCATCGTCGACGCGGCGACGGGATCGCCGGGTGCGGCCGCGCGCGCAGCGGCATAATGCGGGCGCGCGGCGGCGGCGTTGCCGCTGTAGAGCTCGGCGTTGGCGAGATTGGCGAGCGCTTTCGGCGATTTCGGGTCGATCGCGTGCGCGCGCGCGAACGCCTCGCGCGCGGCCGCGTAATGGCCGCGCCCAGCTTGCGCGACGCCCAGATTGAGCCACGCGTCGAAGCGCTCGGGCAGCGCGTGCACGATGGTCGCGAGCACCTGCGCGGCATCGGCATAGCAGTGCATGCCCGAAAGCGCGGCGGCGTGCGCGATGCGCGTGTCGGCCCCCGCTCCCGCCTTCGCGTACGCCGCCAGCGCTTCCTCGAAACGGCCGAGTGCGGCCAGCGCAGTGCCGAGATTGCGCCACGCCGCCTCGTCCCCCGGCGCCAGCTGCACGGCTTGACGCGCGTGCGCCTCGGCCGCGTCGGCCCGGCCGAGTTCGAGCAGGGCGGCCGCGGCACCGACGAGTGCCGCCGGCACGCCCGGTGCGCGCTCGAACGCGCCAAGCGCGCCCGCCCAGTCGCCGCGCCGGGCCAGAAGGTTGCCGAGATTGAGTGCCGCCCCCGGATGGTCGGCGCGCAGCGCAAGGGCCGCGCGCCACGCGCGCTCGGCGCCTTGCGCATCGTCGGCGGCGAGTACGTTGCCGAAATTGAACTGCGCGTCGGCATCCTGCGGCGCGAGCGCGATCTGCCGCGCGAAGGCCGCGATTGCCTGATCGCGACGGCCCGCACCGTTCAGCGCAAGGGCGAGCGCCCCGTGATAGGCGGGCGTGGCGGGCGAAAGCGCGACAGCGCGTTCGAGCGGCGCCAACGCCTCGCCGTCGCGCCCGAGCTGCGAGAGGACCGCCCCCGTCAGGTAGTGCGCGTCGGCAAGGGAAGGCGCTTCGCGCGCGGCTTCCTCGAACAGCGCCAGCGCGCCGGCCGCGTCGCCCGCTCCGTGGCGCGCGAGCCCGGCCTTCAGCTTGGCGATGGCCGCATTCACGTCCGGCATGCGCGCGCCCACATCGCGCGGTAGAGCCGCTCGTAGGCCCGCGCCTGTCCCGCAAGATCGCAGATCGACGAGGCCTGGACCTGCGCGCGCAGCGCCGCGCGATCCTGCCCGGGCGCTTCGGCCGCCAGCCGTGCAGCCACGCGCGCGAACCCGTCGATGTCGCCCGCATACCATTCGGGATGGCCCGCGCGCGCGAGGATCGCGGCTGTCCAGCGCTGGGGCACCGTCGTGCCGGCGAGCGAGGCGACCGGCACGCCCATCCACAGCGCCTCGAACGTGGTGGTCGAGCCGGTGAAGGGAAACGTGTCGAGCGCCACGTCGATGCGGCCGTAGAAGGCGAGATGCCCGTCGCGTTCGCGCCCGCCGGTCTCGAACTCGACGCGCGCCGGATCGATGCCGCGCGCGGCGAAGCGTTCGCGCACGCCCGCGCGCACCGCCGCTTCCTCGTAGGCGCGCATGAACTTGAGGACGAGGCGCGCGCCGGGCACGGCGTGGAGTGCGGCCGCCCACATCGCATAGGTGGTCGCGGATATCTTCGTGGGATTGTTGGCCGAGCCGAATGTCGGCCGGCCGGCCGCGCGGCACGGCGGCGGCGCCACGGCGGGCGAATTGTCGATGGGCGGATGGACGTAGACGTGGCGCGTCAGCAGCGGCCGCTCGACGAAGCGGTCGGCGCGGCCAGCGCACATCGTCGGGTCGAGCACGATGGCGTCGATCGCGTCGGTCCCTTGCGTGCAGATGTCGTAGACGGCGAGCTGCACGGGTGCAGGCCGGCGCATCAGGATGCCCGGCCGGTTGCGGTCGAAATGGCCGGCGACGAGGACGAGCACGTCGATCCCGTCGGCGGCGATGCGCGCGGCGGCCGCGTCGTCGTCCATGCCCAGCGTCGAGGTCCAGCCGTCGGACATGCCGCGGAACAGGTCGGTGAACGCGTCGGGCCGCTCGATCTCGGCGTAGACGTGCGTCTCGAAGCGCGCGCGGTCGCGGTTGGCGAAGATGCCCAGCATGTTGCGCGCGACCGAATGCGCGCGCAGGTCCGACGTGACGTAGCCCACGCGCAGCTTTCGCGCCGGATCGGGATCGCGCGGGCGCGGCCGCGGGCGCGGCGG
>JAYRKO010000109.1:0-7114 GCA_041905745.1 Tagaea sp.
TGCACGGCCGTGTAGACGCGCCCCGACCGGGTGCGCAGCGCCGAGCCGATATGGTGGCGGTTCTCGGCATAGAGCCGCGCGATCGCCGCGCGCGCTTCCTCGACCAGCGCCAGGTCCTCGGCCGTGGCCGGCGTGCCGCCGTCGCCGTTCGTCGTATCGTCGGGGCCGCTCACGAGGCGCGCTCCGCGGAGGCTTCGATGCGTTCCATGTCGTCGTCCGAAAATCCGAAATGGTGGCCGATCTCGTGGATCATGACGTGCCGCACGATGTGGAAGAGGTCCTCGCCGCTCTCGCACCAATAGTCGAGCAGCGGCCGGCGGTAGAGGAAGATCATGTCGGGCTGGGTGCGCACCGTCGCGGTCGAATCGCGCATCATGTCGATGCCGCGATAGAGGCCCATCAGCTCGAAGGGGCCTTCGAGGCCCATCTCGCGCTCGGTCTCCTCGTCGCAGAAATCCTCGACGCGCAGGACGATGTCCTTCGCATGGCGCGCAAGTTCGGGCGGGATCGTCGCCAGCGCCTTTTCCGCAAGGCGCTCGATCTCGGCCAGATCCGGGGCTAGACGTTCGCGCTCGGTCATGGTCGCATGACCCTAGCATGGCGGGCCGTGCGCCTGCCAAGCGATGCGCCGCGAAAAGGGGCGAGGGGAAGACGATGGCCGAAAAACTGACCGGGGCGGCGCGCAACGCGGCCCTCGCCGAACTCGACGGTTGGGCCGAACTGCCCGACCGCGACGCGATCGCGAAATCCTTCCGCTTCGCCGATTTCAACGCCGCCTTCGCCTTCATGACGCGCGTGGCGCTGATGGCGGAAAAGATGGACCACCATCCCGAGTGGCTCAACGTCTACAACCGCGTCGACATCGTACTGTCCACGCACGACGCCGACGGGCTGACGCTGCGCGACGTGAAGCTCGCAAAATTCGTCGACGCAGCCGCGAAGGGCTAGCGGCAGTCAAGTCTTCGATCCTAGAATTTTTCGACTAGTCGGTCGCTATTGCAGTACGCAGCTTATTATTCATATCTCGAACGTGGTTGTAAAAAGCGTCCAATTTTTCTTCGGAGTGGCCAAGCTCAACGAGAACTTCATAAGGCAAGCTATTTGAAATGTAGCGGTCCCAAATGTCGATAAATTCTATGAGATCCGAAAAAAACTCCTGTGTTTCTGTCTCCGCCAGCCAACGATTTTCTCGAAATATCTCCGCCATTCGCCGGTAAGCAGGCAGCAACGCCTCGCGAAGCTGGCGATTCTCATGATCAACTATTGCTTTGAACTCATGTGAGCGCTCCTTTTGTAAAGTCTCTAGGGCTTGAATTCCCGACGCTCGACGTTCTGCACAAAGCTTTCGCCAAGCCTCATCGGCGATTTGACCAATGCGAACGCGCAACTTGCACTTCTCGTGGATTTCCATTCGTATGCTCAAAATTGGTGAATAGAATTCTCGAAGCTGCCGCTCAATAAATTCGTGCCGACGCTTCTCGGTTTCGCGATGGGCGGTCAGTCGTGCACCAATCCAAACACCTGCCAGACCAGACACCGCCGGTGCCAGATTGGTTAGTACCCACTTTGAAAATTCAACAAATTCCGACAACTCTAGTGCCTCGGTTCGCTAGTAAACCCGATTTATAAAAGACAATTCTTTGTCAAACCCTGCGCATCAAGAGAATGACGCCTGGAAAAAAGTGGCGTTCTTTTTTATCCCATGCCCAGAACCTTCGGCCTCGTTTGGGGAATGCCCAAGCAACTGCATCGCACTCAATTTCACTTCGATCACGGACAAACTCCAGAATGCTTTCACAAAATTCCTCAACAAGCTTTGAGCGAGATCTGACTTGAGAATTTTTTGGGATAAAAACGCGCGGGCAAATTATGGCTAGCCCAATTCTAGATCCTTCAACACCAGTGATTTTCTTGGCGTCATTTGTCGCGCTATCGAGTTTTCTTTTGGCTATCGTCCAGCGGCGAGTCTTCTTTTCGCGAAGCGTTGGCCACGCCATTTTTGCTTCAAAATTCAGGTCGCTTTTTGCACCGAATCCAGAGGCGAAAAGGTCAATTTCGGCACGCTTTTTTCCACGTCTAGCGCCTGCGTAGTCCTGTATCGCGACCCCTCCAGATCTCCAAAACGCAGCAGCTAACAAACTGACATTTACTCGCTCATTGTAGGCGTACGGCGCGTCATGACACGCAGTCATGCTTCGAGTGGAGTGGACTTCCATATAGTCGAATATATTGGCGGTCCATTGTCGAAACGCTTGCATCAAAAACGCTCTTCCGGGGAATTGTCGAATTTCAAAGCCGGACTCTTCGAGCGCCATTTTTCCCTCCCGATGGGAGAATCTAAAAAAGCAATCTTATGATTGCACAACTATTGAGTCTATATAGACAACCACATTAAAGTCACAAAATTCGTCGACGCGGCCGCGAAGGGCTAGCGCGTCGCCAGCCGCGCGCTCGGATGCACGACCGGGCGATAGCCCGCGCGGATCGCGTCGACCGTGCCTTCGGGCGTGAGCACTTCGATGCTGCCTTCGGGGATTTCGGCGGGCGAATAGCCGGCATGGCTCCAGCGCCACGCGCGGCCCTGCCATTTGAGGAACGCCGCCCCGTCCTGCTCGTACATCGCGCCGTCGGGCAGTTCGGCGAAGGTCGCGGGCCACGGGCGGCCGCGCTCGCTCGCCAGCGTGTTGTCGAGCTTCACGGCGTCGGCCTTGCGGCCCGGGAACAGCTTCAGGAACGATTCGTAGGCCTGCTTGCGGCATTCGCCGCACGGGCGGTGGCCGGCGGCAAGGGCCGTCGCCTCGTCGAGGAAGAACAGCTCGGTATAGCGGCCGGGCTGCATCAGCGTGCGCTTGCGGTTCTTGAAATTGAGCAGGCAGATGAGCCAGCGCTTCTCGCGAGTCGTCTCGACTTCGAGATTGCGCTCTTCGCCGTGCAGGCAGCCGCGATTGCCCATGAACAGGCCGCGCGCGGGATCGGCCTCGATCGTCGAGAACGGCGTGACGCGGTTCTGGAGGGTCACTTCGGCCCCATGCGGATGGCGCCGTCGAGGCGCACGGTCTCGCCGTTCAGCATCGTGTTGGCGAGGAAATGCATCACCAGTGCCGCGTATTCGTCGGGCCGGCCGAAACGCGACGGGAAGGGCACCTGTGCGGCAAGGCTGTCCTGCACGTTCTGCGGCATGCCCAGCAGCATCGGCGTGCCGAACAGGCCGGGCGCGATGGTCATCACGCGGATGCCGGCCTTGGCGAATTCGCGCGCGGCCGGCAGCGTCAGCGCCGCCACGCCGCCCTTGGATGCGGCGTAGGCCGCCTGCCCGATCTGCCCTTCGAAGGCCGCGACCGAGGCGGTCATCACGACGAGGCCGCGCTCGCCCGCGTCGTTCGCGGGCAGGGCCTGCATGTCGGCCGCGGCAAGGCGCATCATGTTGAACGTGCCGATGAGGTTGATCTCGATCACGCGGCGGAATGCGTCGAGCGCCAGCGGGCCTTCCTTGCCCACGATGCGCGCGGCCGGCGCTACGCCCGCGCAATTCACCAGCACGCGCGCGGCCCCGTGCGCGGCGCGCGCCTTGGCCACACAGTCGGCCGCCTGATCGGCCGACGCGACGTCGCAGGCAAGCGCCAGCCCGCCGATCTCGCCCGCCACGCGCCGGGCCGCGTCGGGATTGACGTCGAGCACGGCCACCTTCGCGCCCGCCTTGGCAAGTGCCCGCGCCGTGCCTTCGCCCAGCCCCGAGCCGCCGCCCGTCACGATCGCCGCCTCGCCCCGGATTTCCATCGCTTGATTCCTCCGCCCGCCGGCCCAATTCTTCGTCCAACCTCTAACGGATTGCCGGGAGCCGCGCCAATGAAAGCCTTTTCCCTTGACGGCGTGCCGGTGCCCGCGCGCTGGCTCGGCTTCGGCGGGCTCGTACCGTTCTATCTGGCGCTGGCGGCACTTTGGTCGAACCCGCAGGCCGAAGGGTTCGCGCTGGCCGTCCAGCTTTGCTATGCCGCCGTCATCCTGTCGTTCCTGGGGGCGGTCCACTGGGGCCGCGCGCTGGCAAGCCCCGAGCAGCAGGACTGGCACGTGCTGGGGTGGAGCGTCGTGCCCGCCCTGCTGGGCTGGCTTGCCGCCGCGTGGATGGAGCCTGTACCCGCCTTCGTGCTGCTGATCGTCGGGTTCTGGGCGGCCTTCGTCGTCGACATGCGCGCGGTCGCGGCCGGCCGCTTCCCGGCGTGGTATCCGGCCCTGCGTCGGCCGCTTTCCGCACTGGTCGTGCTGGCGCTGGCGCTCAGCCTTCTGGCGGTGGCGGGCTGACGGCGCGCTTTGCCTCGCGCCGCGCGATATAGAGCGTGCTGCCCGCGATGATGAAGGCACCGACGACCGTGTAGGCGTCGAGCGCCTCGCCGAACGCGAACACGCCGAAGACCGCGGCCATCACCATGCGCCCGTAATCGACGGGCTCGACCGCCGTGGCCTCCGCCACGCGATAGGCGCGCATCGAACAGTACTGGCCCGTGGCGCCGAGCGCGCCCAGACACGCACCCGCCGCCCATTCGAGCGGCGTGGGCGTCTGCCACACGAACAGCGCGGGCACGAACGAAATGACGGTCGAGAACGCGCTGAACCAGAACACGGTCGATTCCGCGCTCTCGGTGGCGCTGAGGCGCTTCAGCGCCACCGTCACGCAGGCGACGAAAAAGCCCGCCAGCAACGCCACGAGCGCGTAGGGATCGAACACGCCCGCCCCGGGGCGCACCATGACGACGACGCCAAGGAAACCCACTGCCGTCGCGGTCCAGCGCCGCCAGCGCACGACCTCGTCGAGCAGCAGCACGGCGAGCACGACGAGGAAGAGCTGGCGCACGTAGCCCAGCGCCACCGCGTCGGCGAGATTCATGCGCGAGACGGCCACGAAGCTGCACGCCATCGCCGTATAGCCCAGCAGCGTGCGCGCGAAATGCGCGCCGATGCGCGCCGTCGCCACGCGGCGCAGGCCGCCGAAGCCGAGTACGAGCGGCGCCATGATGAGGAATGCGAACAGGCAGCGGAAGAAGGCGACCTGCAGCGGATGGAGCAGCGTGCCCACGCCCTTGATGAGCGCGTCCATCAACCCGAAGACGAACATGGCGCCCGCCGCCCACAGGCAGCCACGCACGTTGCCGGGCAGCCGCTCGATGCGCGCGCGCAGGGCCGCGAGGGTCATGACGCCCCCTGCGGCCCGCGCCCGCGCGCGATCTCGCGATAGGCGATGTAGAGCGTGGCGCCAACGAGGATGGCGGAGCCCAGCATCGTCCAGCGGTCGGGGATCTCGGCGAAGAAGATCCAGCCGTAGACGATCGCGAAGACGAGGCGCGAATAGTCGAACGGCACGACGGTCGACGCGTCGGCCGCGCGGAAGGCCTTGAGCGTCATCCACTGCGCGGTGCTGGCCGTGCAGCCGATGGCCGCCAGCAGCGCGAACTCCGCCGCCGTGGGCGTCTGCCACACGACGAGGGCGGGAACGAGGCTCGCGAGCGTCGTCACGATGCCGAAATAGGCCATGATCGTGACGTTGCGCTCGCTGCCCTGCAGCTTCTTCACGAGGACGATCACGTCCGCCCCCAGGAACGCGCCGGCGAGTGCGGCGACGTGCGCGAAATCGAAAATCTCCGAGCCCGGCCGCACGATGATCAGCACGCCTGCGAAGCCTACCGCCGTCGCCGTCAGCCGCCGCCAGCCCACGACCTCGCCCAGGAGCGTGGCGGCGAGCAGCACGGTGAAGAGCGGCTTGGCGAAGCCGATGGACGTCGCGTCGGCGAGCGGTAGGTGCGTATAGGCGTACATGCCGCAGAACATCGTCGATACGCCCACAAGCGCGCGCGCGACATGCAGCAGCGGGCGGCCGGTCATCAGTACCGTCGTGCCGCCGCGCGCCAGGAACGGCACCAGCACGAGGAAGCCGAACAGGCAGCGGAAGAACGCGATCTCGAAGGAGTCGAGCCGCGTGCCCAGCTGCTTGACGACCGCGTTCTGCGCGGTGAAGACGATTCCCGAGGCGATCATCCAGAGCGCGCCTTCGAGGTTCGCGCGCGCGAGCGGGTTCATGCGGGCGGGCCGGGCTTGCGCACCGGCGGCGTGCGGCCCTCCTGCGCGCCCGCGCGCGCGAGCTGCGCCTCGCGCCGCGCGATGTAGACCGTGGCGGCCACGATGATGGCGCCGCCCAGGAAGGTCCAGCCGTCGGGCACCTCGGCGAAGACGAAGAAGGCGATCAGCGCCGACATCGGCAGGCGCGCGAACTCGAACGGCAGCACGTATGAGGCTTCGCAGATGACGAGCGCGCGCGTCCAGAGCTGGTGGCCGATCGTGGCGAAGCAGCCCAGCACGAAGATGAGCCCGATCGCGTGCAGCGACGGCCATTGCCACACGAACAGTGCCGGCACCAGCGCCAGCGGCACCATGTAGAGCGACATGTAGACGATGATGGCGTTCGGGTTGTCGGTGCGCGTGAGCTGCTTGACCGTGATCGCGTTCCAGCCGCCCAACGCGGCCGACGCGAGCACGAGGATGTGCGCGACATGGATCTCGGCGAAACCGGGGCGGATGACGATCATCGCGCCGACCATGCCCACGATGGTCGCCGTCCAGCGCCGCGCGCGCACGACCTCGTGCAGGATCAGCGCGGCACCCGCCGTCGCGAACAGCGGCGAGGTGAAGGACAGCGCCGTCGCCTCGGCGATCTGGAGGTAGGCGAGGCTCGTGAACCAGCACAGCATGGAGACGTAGCCGACGAGCGAGCGGCTCCAGTAGAGCTTGTGGCTTGCGGTGGCGAGCCCGCCGAGCCCGACGCGCAACAGCCACGGCATCATGAAGCTGAGGCCGATCAGGATGCGGAAGAACGAGACCTGGAACGGGTGCAGTTCGAAGGTGAGGGCCCGGATCAGGACGTTCATCGCGGCGAACGCACCGGCCGCGATCGTCATGAAGATGGCGCCCTGCACCGGGCCGGACAGGACCCGGAACCGGTCGCGAATGGCCTCGAACATCCGGCGTTCCTCTCGGATGCGAAACTAGCCCAGCCTGTCGGCCCTTGCGCGCATTTTTGCGGGCAAGGCAGGTCTGTCCGCGGCACGGGGCTCGTGCCGGCCGGGAA
>JAYRKO010000110.1:0-7105 GCA_041905745.1 Tagaea sp.
ACGCCTGCACGGCCGCCTCGAAGCGGCGCTCGGCGCCATGAGCAATTCGGTCCTGATCGCCGATGCGCAGGGCCGATTCATCCATTTCAACGAGGCGTTCGCGCGCTACCACCGGTTCAAGAGCCGCGCCGACTGCCCGCCCGACCATCCGGACTACATGCCGTTCCTCGACATGTTCGAGCCCGACGGTACATGGGTTGAAAGCGCGCGCCGTCCGATCATGCGCGCGCTTGCGGGCGAAACGGGCATCGACCTCGAATTCCATCTGCAGCGCCGGGACACCGGCGAAAAATGGATCGGCCGCTACAATTTCGCCCCGATCCGCGACCGGACGGGCGCCATCGCCGGCGCGGTCGTGTCGGCGACCGACATCACGGACCGCAAGCTGGCCGAGGCGCGCCTTCGCGAATCGCAGGCCCAGCTCGCGCAGGCGCAGAAGATGGAGGCGGTCGGCCAGCTCACCGGCGGCATCGCGCACGATTTCAACAACCTTCTGGCGATCATCATCGGCAATCTCGAACTGCTCCGCCCCGAGATCGCCGACGCGCCCGGCGAAATGGCGGATACGGCACTGCGCGCCGCGACGCGCGGGGCCGAACTCACGCGCCGCCTGCTCGCCTTCTCGCGCCGCCAGACGCTGCAGCCGCGCAACATCGATCTCAACGATCTCGTCGTCGGCGTGGCCGCCCTTTTCCGCCGCACGCTGGGCGAGAACATCCGCATCGAGACGCGCCTCGACGCGGGGGTGGACGGCATCACGGCCGATCCCGGCCAACTCGAGGGCGCGCTGCTCAACCTGGCGGTCAACGCGCGCGACGCGATGCCCCAGGGCGGCACGCTCACGATCTCGACGGGCCGTGCGGAACTCGACGACGCATTCGTGCGGGTGCACAAGGACGTCGTCCCCGGCCGGTACGAGTCCGTTTCGGTGACCGATACCGGCACGGGCATGGCGGCGGACGTCGCGGCCCGCGCCTTCGAGCCTTTCTTCACGACGAAGGAAGTCGGCAAGGGAACGGGACTCGGCCTCAGCATGGTCTACGGCTTCGCCAAGCAGTCGGGCGGGCACGCCACGGTTGCGAGCGAACCGGGCAAGGGCACGACGGTCACGATCTATCTTCCCTGCACGCCGACGCAGCCCAGCGCCAAGGCGGGCGAAGCCGACGGCCGGCGTTCGCGGCGGGGCGCCGGCGAACGCATACTGGTCGCGGAAGACGATCCGGACGTGCGTGAGCTCGTCTGCCAGCAGTTGGCGGCGCTCGGCTACGACGTCGAGCCGGCGCAGGACGGTCTGCGGGCGCTCGAGCTGATTTCGCGGGGTGCGGCGCCGGCGCTGCTGCTGACCGACCTCGTCATGCCCGGCGGGGTCGGCGGCATCGCCGTCGCGGCAGCCGCGCGCAAGGCGCATCCGGGACTGCCGGTCGTCTTCATGTCGGGCCATCCGCTGAACGACGAGACGCGCGCGCGCATCGAAGGCGAGCAAGCGCCGTTCCTGCAAAAGCCTTTCACGCAATCGCAATTGGCCGACGCCGTCGCGCGCAGCCTCGGCAAGAAAGGAAGATGAACGATGGCGACGGCACGAAGATTGGCGGTTTGCGACGACGAGCCGGATTTCCGCGCCTACGTGCGCAAGGTCGCGGAATCGATGGGGTACGAGGTCCGCGAAATCGCCGATCCGGCGACGTGCGTCGACGTGGTCGCCGAATTCCGACCGGAGATCCTCGTCCTCGACATCGTCATGCCCGGCGTCGACGGGATCGAGATCGTGAAGGATCTCAGCCGGGCCGATTTCACCGGTCGCGTCATCCTGGCGAGCGGCTACGACCCCCACTACGCCTCCTCGGCCGCCGTCCTCGGTACGCTCAAGGGAATCAAGACCGAAATCGCGCCCAAGCCGGTGCGCCTCGCCGACCTGAAGGCGAAACTCGCGTGATGCGCAGGCCTTCACAAACCCCGCGCGGATAGCGCACATTCGAAAGAAAGCAGACAGGGAGCCGCCATGACGACCTACGCCGAAATCCATGCCCGTTCCCGGCGCGATCCCGACGGTTTCTGGGCCGAGCAGGCCGCCGCCATCGACTGGACGAAGCCCTTCGAGCGCGTCGTCGATCTCTCGGCGAAGCCGGCCGCACGCTGGTTCGTGGGCGGGGAGATGAACACCTGCTGGAACGCGATCGACCGGCACGTGGCGGCCGGCAATGGTGCGCGCACGGCCGTCATCTACGACAGCCCGGTGACGGGCACGATCGACAGGTTCTCCTATGCCGCAATGAAGGCGAAGGTCGCGTCCTTCGCGGGCGCGCTCGCCGCGCGCGGCGTTTCCAAGGGCGACCGCGTCATCGTCTACATGCCCATGGTGCCCGAAGCGCTGGTCGCCATGCTCGCCTGCGCAAGGCTCGGCGCGATCCATTCGGTCGTGTTCGGCGGCTTCGCGGCCAACGAGCTGGCCGTGCGCATCGACGACTGCACGCCCAAGGCCATCGTCTCGGCCTCGTGCGGCATCGAGGGCGCCAAGACCGTCGCCTACAAGCCGCTGCTCGACGGCGCCATCGCCATCGCGCGCCACAAGCCCGACTTCTGCATGATCCTGCAGCGCCCGCAGCTCGCCTGCGATCTGGTCAAGGGGCGTGACGTGGACTGGGCGGAAGCGTCGGCGGCCGCCAAGCCCGCCGACTGCGTGCCGGTCAAGGCGACCGATCCGCTCTACGTCCTCTACACCTCGGGCACCACCGGCCAGCCCAAGGGCGTGGTGCGCGACAATGGCGGGCACGCCGTGGCACTGCGCTATTCGATGTCGGCGATCTACGACACGAAGCCGGGCGAGGTTTTCTGGGCCGCCTCCGACGTGGGCTGGGTCGTCGGCCATTCGTACATCTGCTACGCGCCATTGCTGGCCGGCTGCACGACGATCCTGTTCGAGGGCAAGCCCGTGGGCACGCCCGATGCCGGCGTCTACTGGCGCGTCGTCGAGCAGCACGGCGTGGCGACGTTCTTCACCGCCCCCACCGCCTTCCGCGCGATCCGCAAGGAAGATCCGGACGGCAAGCTCATCGCCGGGCGCGACCTGTCGAAGTTCCGCGCGCTGTTCCTGGCGGGCGAACGCTGCGATCCCGCCACGCTCGAATGGGCGATGGAAAAGCTGAAGCGCCCGGTCGTCGACCATTGGTGGCAGACCGAGACGGGCTGGCCCATCGCCGCGAACGCGCTGGGCATTCCCACGGGCACGGGCAAGCATTTCGAGATCAAGCCGGGTTCGCCCACCAAGGCCGTGCCGGGCTGGGACGTGCAGGTGCTGGGTGCCGACGGCCATCCCGTGGCCGCGGGCGACATCGGCGCCATCGTGTGCAAGCTGCCCCTGCCCCCGGGCGCGTTCCCCACGCTGTGGAACGCCGAGAAGCGCTATGTCGACGGCTACCTCGCGGAATATCCCGGCTACTACAAGACGGGCGATGCGGGTTACGTCGACGCGGAAGGCTACGTCTACGTGATGACGCGCGTGGACGACGTCATCAACGTCGCCGGGCATCGCCTGTCGACGGGCCAGATGGAAGAAGTGCTGGCGAGCCACAAGGACGTCGCCGAATGCGCCGTCGTGGGCGTGGCCGACGACATGAAGGGCCAGCTGCCGCTGGGCTTCGTCGTGCTGAAGGCCGGCGTCAACCGGCCGGACGCGGAGATCGTGAAGGAGATCGTGGCGCTGGTGCGCGAGAAGATCGGCCCGGTCGCCGCCTTCAAGCAGGCCATCGTCGTCAAGCGCCTGCCCAAGACGCGCTCGGGCAAGATCCTGCGCGGCACGATGCAGAAGATCGCCGACGGGCAAGCCTTCAAGCAGCCCGCCACGATCGACGATCCCGCGATCCTCGAAGAAATCCGCGAGAGTCTCGTTCCCGCGGGCTATGCGAAAACGCCGGCCTAGGGGCCGGCGTTCCGCAGATCCGAAATCAGGCTTGCGCCTTTTCCGCGTTGGCGGCCGCGGCGGCTTCCGCTGCGGCCTTGGCGGCCTTGCGCGCGGCGCGCTCCTGATCCTTGCGCCGGCGTTCGGCGATGCGCGCGGCGCGCTGGATCGCCTCGTCGAGCGCGTCCTGCGAGCACAGGCCCAGCACGACCGGGTTCGTCGGCTTGATGTTGGCCATGTCGAAATGGCTGCGGTCGCGGATCTTCTGGATCGTGGGCTTCGTCGTGCCGACGAGCTTGCCGACCTGCGCGTCGGTCAGTTCCGGATGGTGGCGCAGCAGCCACGCGATGGCGGCCGGGCGGTCCTGGCGCTTGGACACGGGCGTGTACTTGGCCCCCTTCGGGCGCTGCACGGGCTCGGGCAGGTCGACCTTGAGGAGCGTCAGCTGCGCGTTGCGGTCGGCCTCGCAGCGCGAGATTTCCTCGCGCGTGAGCTGGTTGTTGGCCATCGGGTCGAGGCCGACGATGCCGATGGCGACTTCGCCGTCGGCGATGCCCTGCACTTCCAGCGGATGCATGCCGCAGAACGCCGCGATCTGCTCGAAGCTGAGCGCGGTGTTTTCGACGAGCCACACGGCGGTCGCCTTGGGCATCAGCGGAAGGGTCATCTCTCGGGTCCTCTCTGGCGGGGTCGGCGGGACCGGCAAGGCGCGATGCCCCACCTACTGCTCCGCTAGCGAAGCAAGCCCAACCAACCGGAATGTCGGAATGGCCGGATTTATATAGGTGGCTTCGGGCGGGGTCAAAATCCTTGTCGCATGTTCCTGTTTTGTGCTTAAATAGGAATATAGACATCTTACAAAGGTATTTTACCCCCGAAAGAAGGACCAATGGACCAGAAACCGCGCCTCCACCCGCTTTTCGTGCGCTGGCTCGACCGCGCGCTTGCCGCCGCCGAAGGCGGGCCTTCGGGCGTCGCCCTGCCGGCCAATGCCGCCAGCGGCGTCTCGCTCGGCCGCTTCCAGCTCGACCTCGCGCAGCAGGTGGGCCTGCGCGGCGCGATCGCCACGCTTGCGCGCCGTGCACTCGTGCCCGGCGACGTCGACGGCCTCCTTGCCAAGCGCATCGTCGCGATGACGCCCTCCGAACGCGAGCGCGCGCGAAAGCTGCTGGACCGGCTGCTCGCCGAACCGGCGGGTGGCGCATGGCTTGTACGCTTCGAGCGCGCGATGCTGGTGCGCGTGGGCCTTGCGGTGCGTCGGTTGATCGCGAAGGCGAACAACGCCGCCGCCCCCTTCGCGGCAAGCCTGCGCGGCCAGGTGGAGCTCGGCTGCCACCTCCACCAGTTCGGCACCGAAAGCACCGAGCGCCTCGCGGCGTTCCTCGCCGGCGCGCCGGTGCTGTTCGAGGCCGACGGCCGGCAGTTCCAGATCGGCTTTCGCGGCGCGCTCGACGTCGCGCAGTTCCGCGAATTTCGGCGCGCCACGCGCTGGGGCCGCGAGAATCCGCGCGCCAACGAAAGCCGCCATGCGCGCATCGACTACGCGCTGCGCGCGGCCCCGGTCTGGTTCTGACGCCAATATGACCGGCTCACTTGTCCGGGCATTCCTTGCCCAGGAAAAACGAAATGTCGTCGTGCCGCATCGGGCACAGGCAGGCGATGAGATCGGCTTTGGACGGCGTCTCAAGGTCGTTCCGATGGCCGAGCCAGTAGACGCGGTCCTCGCCCGTGTCCGGCAGCGTCACCGCGACGATGGCGAGGTCCCACAGCTGTTCCATGAAAAGCCACAGGTCGATGCCCTCGAAATCGTCGATGTCGAACCGGGCGCCGTCGAAGCCGTCGGCATCGGGGCCCGTCGGCGTCCAGCCTTCGGAGTTGTACCCTTGACCGTCGTAGTAGATGACCGGCCGTTCGACGCGCACGGGCCGGCCGTCGGCCAGCGGTTCGAAGCGGAAGCGCATGAAGGCGTCGATGCGCGACGACCATTCCGCCCGCGCGAACCCCAGCTCGTATTCGCGCAGCGGCGCCACGCGCTCGACGAACTCCGGCTTCGGCGTCTCGCCGGGCTGCACCCGACCCGCCGGCTGCATGTCCAATTCGACCGTTCGCCGGATCGAGCAGAGCTGCGGACGGCTGCCATTCGCCGGCAGGCGCACCGCCCCGTTTTCCGGATGTTCGATCGGAAAACGATTATCACTGTAGAAGTTCTCGAATCGCGAATCACGGGCGAATGCGTCGGCAGATAGCAACAATACCGATCCGACCGCAACCAGTCTTACCCAAAACGACACTTTCCCAACTCCACCCCAAAAGGAACGAACATGCCCAACTCTACTGAATTCAAGATACACCCGGAAGTCGTATTCACATTGCGGAATTTCCTCACCAGTGCCGAGGGCGGCAACAAGATTTCCGTCGTCCGCAGCGGTGATAGCGGAATTTCTGTCGGCCCGCTTCAGGTTGACTTTTCGAAACCCGGCAATATGGGCAGCAAAATTTACAAAATCGGCTCAACGATGGGCATCGCCGGAAATATCAGTCCCAACGATCTGAAGAAGACTCACACGCAAATCGATTCGACCGAAGAAAAGAAGCTGACCGCGTTCGTCGGCGCCGTCCTGCAAACGAAGGAGGGGCAGGCCGTGCTGGAAGGCGCCGAGCGCAAGCAACTCGGCGAGGTCGAAAAAACCGTCGAACGCATCTGCGCCAAGGCCGGCCCGGATGCGCAGGCCTTCTGCAAATCGCCGGAGGGGCAGCGCGAGATCGCGGCCTATGTCCATCAATATGGCGCGAACGATACGAAAAAGCTGGAAGCGTACGTCGCCGGCAAAAGCGTGGCGCTCGGCGCCGACGAGAACGGCAAGAACGCCACATCGGTCACGCTCGACGGCGAACTGACCGTGGCGAAGTTCCGCAAGGACTATCGCGACGCCACGACATGGGGGAAGGCAAATCCCGATGCCGCGATGAGCCGCGACGCGCGCGTGGACGCGTTCAACGCGAAGAATCCCGTCGGGCCGGCCTCGCAACAAGGCGCGGATTCCACGACCGGAACCGCGCCCGATGCGACGGCTTCGGCGCGGCCGGAAATACAATCTACAGATGAACAAACCGGCAACGCGCCCGGGGCGGCGGCGTTCGCCGGTCCGGTCGGGCTACTGCTGGCCCGCGAAGACGGCCGGGCGCCCGACGCGCGCGCGGTCAAGCTGC
>JAYRKO010000111.1:0-7094 GCA_041905745.1 Tagaea sp.
CTGCGCCGCAAGGGCGCCGACGGCCGGAACCTGACGCTGTCCTTTTCGGGTCGGCCGATCGTCGATTCCGAAGGCCGCTTTCGCGGCTATCGCGGAACCGCGCGCGACATCACGGCCGAGATCCTTGCGAACGAAACGGCGTTCGAGGCGGAGCGGCGCCTGCATCAGGCGCTCGACGCGATCGGCGCCTCGCTTGCCGTCTACGACATCGAGGATCGACTGACTTTCCGCAACCGCACGTTCTCGTCGGCCGCCAACATGGATCCGACGTTCGGCGTGGGAATGACGTTCGAGGAAATCATCTGCGCGCTTCTCGATGGCGGAAAGATCGAAACGGGCGAGATGTCGCGCGACGCCTGGCTGCAATGGCGGATGGAACGCCATCGAAATCCCGGCGATCCGCTCGACGTCCGTTTCTTCAACGGGCGAACCATCCAGATCGTCGAGCGGCGCACGCCGGACGGCGGCATCGTTCTGATCGGCACCGACGTGACGCAGGTCCGTCGCGGCCGACAGGAGGCCGAGCAGCAATCGCAGATCATCACGCGGGTGTTCGAGAGCATCGACGAGGGAATCCTCGTCTACGATTCCGACGCGCGCCTCGCGGCGTGGAACGATCGTGCGGTCGGCATCATCGGCATCCCGCCGGACATGCTGCGCGTCGGCGCACCGTTCCTGGAGTCGATCGCCTACCAGCTCCGGCGCGGCGACTTCGGATCCTTCGAGGATATGGAAGCCGAAGCGCGGCGCCGGCTGGAACTCAACCGGACGCAGCCCTCGACGAGCGAGGGATGGCGGCCGAACGGCCGCTACATCCGCGCGCGGCGTACGCTGCTGCGCGACGGCGGCTGGGTCACGCTCTTCACCGACATGACCGAGCAACACCGGTTCGAGGATGCGTTGCGCGAAGCCAAGGAGGCCGCCGAGGCGGCGAATCGCTCGAAATCGGATTTCCTCGCGCACATGAGCCACGAGCTGCGCACGCCGCTCAACGCCGTCATCGGATTTTCCGAGATCATCCATCGCGAGATGTTCGGGCCTGTCGGCGAACGGCGCTATGTCGACTACGCGCGCGATATCCACGCGAGCGGCACGCATCTTCTCAACGTCATCGGCGACATCCTGGACATCGCGAAGGCGGAAGCGGGCACCGCGGAGCTCGACGAAAGGTCCTGCGACATCGACGAGATCGTCGGCGCGAGCGCGCGGCTGATCGATCCGCGCGCGCAGGCCGGACAGATCCGCGTCGAGACCCGCGTCGAGCCGGGCATGCCGAAGATCGACGCCGATCCCCGCCGAATGAAGCAGGTGCTGATCAACCTGCTGGCGAACGCCGTCAAATTCACCCCGCCGGGCGGTCGCGTGGCCGTCGAGGCGGGCCTCGACGCGATCGGCGGTGCGCGCTTCGTGGTGCGCGATACCGGGATCGGCATGCGACCGGAAGACATCCCGCGCGCGCTTGAGCCCTTCGCGCAGGTCGACAACGCGCTTTCCCGACGCTTCGAGGGGACAGGCCTCGGCCTTCCGCTGTCCAAGAAGCTGGTCGAACTGCATGGCGGCCACCTGACGGTCGAAAGCGTCCTCAACCGCGGCACGACCGTCACCGTCACCCTGCCGCCGACGCGCACGCTGCGCGTCTAGGCGGTCCGTTCAGGATTTCGCACGCGCCGTCGCCCAGGCGAGCACGGCTCCCATCGTGCGGCGAAGCCGAGCGACCATCGGGGCCGCCCGCGCGGCGTCCCACCGGTAGGGCGGCGCCTCCTCCATGTAGGCGACCATCGCCTTCTCGAGTTGCAGCGCATGGACGCCGTCCGCCGGCTTTCCGTAGCGACGCGTGATGTAGCCGCCCTTGAAGCGACCGTCGACGACGAGGCTCATCCCCGGACCGTCGAGTGCTGCGCGCGCGCAGGACGTCAGGTCCGCATCGGCCGATGTACCCGACGCCGAGCCGAGATTGAGATCCGGCAATCGCCCCTCGAAGAAACGCGGCACGACGGACCAGATCGAATGCCCGTCCCACAGCACGGCAATGCCATGCCGCGCGCGGATGGCCGAGAGTTCGGTCGCGAGCGCCGCGTGGTAGGGCTTCCAGAAGGTTTCGACGCGTTCGGACACTTCGGCCGCATCGGGCGCCTGACCGTCGCGATAGACCGGCTGGCGCGCGAACGTGCCGAGCGGAACGAGTTCGGTATTGTCCGCACCGGGATAGAGCGGCGTTCCCGTCGGATCGCGGTTGAGGTCGATCGCATAGCGCGAATGGTTCGCGACGAGGAGGCCCGCGCCGATTTCGCCGACGAAGGAATAGAGCTTCTCGACGTGCCAGTCCGTGTCCGGCATGGCGGCGGCTTCGGGCGTCAGGCGGCGCGCGATCGCGTCGGTCACGTAGGTTCCCGCATGCGGCACGCTGATCAGCAACGGCGTCGTGCCGGGTGCGAAATCGAAAATCGGTTTCAAGAGACGCTTCCTTTCCGTCGGCGCAGGCCCCAAGAATAGGCCCTTCGCCGAAGGACGTCAGCCCCATGCCGAATTTTTTCGCCCCCCTCGCCCTGCTACCAGCCGGATGGACGCGCGACGTGCGTTTCGAAACCGACGCGCGCGGCGACATCGCCTCGATCGTCGCCGGTGGCTCGCCGGACGACGCCGCGCGCCTCGACGGTCCGGTCGTGCCCGGACTCGCGGACCTGCACAGCCATGCGTTCCAGCGCGCACTGGCGGGTCTGGGCGAACGCGCGGGCCCGGAAGGCGACAGTTTCTGGACGTGGCGCGACATCATGTACCGCTTCGTCCGGCGCCTGAACCCGCGCGACGTCGAGGCGATCGCCGCGCAGCTCTACGTCGAGCTCGCGCGCCACGGCTATACGAGCGTCGCCGAGTTCCATTACCTGCACAACGATCCGTCGGGCGAACGCTACGATACGCCGACCGAGCTTTCCGACCGCATCGTCGCGGCCGCCGCGGCGGCGGGCGTGGGCCTGACGTTGCTGCCCGTCCTCTATCAGGCAAGCGGCTTCGGCGGCGCGCCGCCGACCGAGGGACAGCGCCGTTTCGTGCTCGACGACGACGCCTACGCCGACATCGTCGAACGGCTCGTGCGCCGCCACCGCAACGATCCGCAGGTCCGCGTCGGAATCGCCCCCCATTCGCTGCGCGCGACGACGCCGGCGGGCCTCGCGCGCGCGGTCGCGATGCTGGGCAAGCTCGACGCGAAGGCGCCCATCCACATCCACATCGCCGAACAGCCCAAGGAAGTCGCCGACTGCCGCACATGGTCGGGCACGACGCCCATCGACTGGCTGCTGTCGAACGCCGACGTCGATGCGCGCTGGTGCCTAATCCACGCCACGCACGCCACGCCCGCCGAGATCGACGGGATCGCCAAGCGCGGCGCCGTCGCGGGCATCTGCCCGACGACGGAGGCCAATCTCGGCGACGGCCTGTTCGCGCTGGGGCCGTTCGTCGCGGCCGGCGGCAATTTCGGCGTGGGCAGCGATTCGAACGTCTCGACGAGCCCGGTCGAGGAACTGCGCTGGCTCGAATACGGCCAGCGTCTGGTCCGGCAGGCGCGCAACGTGACCCAGCAGAGGCCGGGCGCCTCCACCGGCGAATTCCTGTTCGCGAAGGCGCTTGCCGGCGGCGCATTGGCGGCCGGCCGGCGCATAGGTGCGCTGGCGCCGGGTTTCCGCGCCGATTTCGTCGTGCTCGACGCCGATAACCCCGCACTTGTCGGCCGCCCGCCGGAATCGCTGATCGACGCGTGGATCTTCTGCGGTAACGCGAACCCGGTGCGCGACGTCGTGATCGGCGGCGAATGGGTGGTGCGCGAAGGCCGCCACCGCTACGAAGAGCAGGCAGCGGCCGATTTCGCCAAGACGATCCGGCGGCTCGCCGACTGACTTCAGCCGTTCTGGTCGGTCGCGAGCGCGAGGTCGATGGGTTTGAGGTCGACCGATACGTCGAGCCGGTGCGCCCCGCCGCCGAGGATCACGCCGCGGATGGGCGCCACGTCGCCGTAATCCCGCCCCCAGGCGAGCACCACGTGTTCGTCCGACACGACCAGATCGTTGGTCGGGTCGAGATCGACCCAGCCCGCGTCCGGCACGAACGCGCCGACCCACGCATGGCTTGCGTCAGCGCCGATGCGGCGTGCCTGCCCGGCCGGCGCATGCGTGCGGATATAGCCCGACACGTAGCGGGCGGCGAGGCCCATGGAGCGCATGCACGCGATCATCACATGCGCGAAATCCTGGCAGACGCCGCGGCGCAGCTGCATCACCTCGCGCACCGCCGTCGCCACGCCCGTCGCGCGCGGATCGAAGGCGAATTCAGTCTTGATGCGCCGGTTGAGGTCGAGCAGCGCCGAAAGAATCGGTCGGCCGTGCGCGAATGACGGCAGCGCGAAATCCCGCACGGCGTCGTCGATCGCGACGAGCGGAGATTCGCGCGCGAACTCGACGGCCGCCGTCTCGGCCGGCAGCCCGCCCCCGTCGAGCGCGTCGCGCACCTGCTCCCAGGGCGGCGTTGCGTCGGCCGGTGGCGGTGCGGGGAACCGCACCTCGACCGCGCAGCGGGCGTCGACGACGAGTTCGGCGTGCGGCTCCTCCAGCGACATATACGTCGCGACGTTGCCGAAATAGTCGGTCGTGTCGTGGACGCGCACGGGTGCCGGCGTGGCGATCACCGTCGCGCGCAGCACGCGCTGCCACGGCAGGCCGCGCGGGGTCAGCCGCATTACGTGATAGGAAAGATCGACCGCCTCCTCGTAGCGGTAGGTCGTGCGGTGGACGACGTCGTAGATCATCAGCCCTCCCCGCCGGTCGGCGCGATCTCGAAGCCGATCGACTGGACCGTCTCGACGTGGCTGAAATAGGCCCGCGTGATCGCTTCCGAAAGCTCGGCAAGCCGCGCCTGCGTGCCGGCGAGGAGATCGTCCATCATCGCCATCGCGTCGCGATCGACGGTGGCGCCGACGCGCTCGACATCGAACAGCTCGACCGCCGTAAGTGCGGCACGCGCGATCTTCTGCTCGGGCTGCGAGAGCGGGCGCACGTCGCGCCGCGCGAGGCTGTCGAGATGCTCTGCGATGAGCTGGAGCTGGAACTGGACCGAGCGCGGGTTCGTGTCGTCGCACATAAGCAGGTCGACGACCGGGGCCGCCTGCACCGCGGCCATGTAGCGCGTGCGGTAGGTAATCGAGCTGTCGCAGAGTTCGAGCAGCAGCCGCAACCACGGCTCCGAGCCCTGCCCCGAGGCGGCGAAGATGTCGCGCACGACCGTGGCGCCGTGCGTGGCACGCTCGATCCGGCGGCCGAGATCGAGGAAGCGCCAGCCCGAGCCGCGCGTCATGTTTTCCGACGCCATGCCGTGGAAGGCCGCGCACACGCCGATCGTGTGGTCCATGCCTTCGAGCAACCGGTCGGCGTCGCCCGGCTGGCCTTCCAGCCGCAGCCGTGCGTCGCGCAGCAGTTCGTTGACGACGTTCCACATGTCGGCCGAAAGGCGGTCGCGCACGGTGGGCGCGATGCGCTGGATCGCCTGGAACAGATGGGAGAGCCCCTGATCGCGTCCGCAGGCGTGGCCCAGCGCCTCGATCATCGAGCGGCCGTCGGCCAAGCCGCCCATCGCGCGCTCGACGAGGCCCCGTTCGCCCAGCATGCGCGCGAGCGCCTGGAATTCCGCCAGTTCGCGCGCCGACGAACCGCCGGCCGGCACGCGCATCAGGCTCGCGCGCATCAGGCGCGCGGCATTGTCGAGGCGTTCGGCGTAGCGTCCGAGCCAGAAGAGATTGTCGGCAACCCGGCTTTGCAGCTCGCCCGCCGACCGGCGCAGCGGCTCGCGCGCGGCGGGCTTGCGCGTTTCGACGACGACGGGCGCCACGTCGCGCTCGATGACCCACGTGTCCTTCGCGGCACCGCCGCGCTGCATCGAAATGTCGACACCGGCGTCGTCGGCCGCCACGCGCGTCATGCCGCCGGGCATGGGCACGTAGGTGCCCTCGTGGCGCACGAGGAAGCAGCGCATCATCAGCGGGCGCGGGACGAGGCCCGTGGGCGTCCACACCGGCATCGCCGACTTGTGCAGGCGGGCCTGCGCGACGTAGCGGTGCGGGCGCTGGGCGAGCCGCTCGATCAGCGCCTTGCGGCGCGCCGGCTCGACGTCCGAGCCCACGATCGCGGGCTCGAGGGCGTCCCCCGGAAAGCACGGGCGGAAGACGTAGTCTTCGAGGCGCGCGGCGACCTGTTCGAAGACCTGCCGCTGGCCGAGCCACCAGGTTTCGACCGACGGCATGCCGAGCTCCTCGCCGAGCAGGCGCGTCGAAAGGCCCGGCAGGAACGGCAGCAGCGCCGGCGTTTCGACGACGCCGGCCCCCAGCGCATTGGCGATGGCGACGCTGCCCGCGCGCACCGCATCGACGAGCCCCGCGACGCCGATCGCGGATTCCGAGCGCAGCTCGACCGGATCGCAATAGTCGTCGTCGAGCCGGCGCAGGATCACGTCGACCTGCTGCAGACCGCCCAGCGTCTTCAGGAACACCTTGGCATCGCGCACGGTGAGGTCGGCGCCTTCCGCGAGCGTCAGGCCGAGCTGGCGGGCGAGATAGACGTGCTCGAAATAGGTTTCGCTGTAGGGGCCCGGCGTCAGCAGCACGATGCGCGGGTTCTCGCGATGGCGCGGGGCGAGTTGGGCGAGCGACGCCTGCCACACGTCGAAGAACGATCCCAGCCGGCGCACCGCCGAGGACTGGAATAGTTCGGGCAGCGTGCGCATCAGCACGTTGCGGTTCTCGAGCGCGTAGCCGGCGCCCGAGGGCGCATTGACGCGATCCGCGCAGACGCGCCAGCGCCCGTCGAGCCCGCGCGCAAGGTCGGCCGCATAGAAATGCAGGAACGGCGCGCCGTTGGCCGGCACGATCCCGTGGCACGACCGCAGGAAGGCCGGATTGGCGTGGACGAGTGCGGGCGGCAGCAGTCGGTCGCGGACCAGCGTCTGGGGCCCGTAGATGTCGGCCAGGATGCGGTCCAGCAACCGCGCCCGGCGCACGAGCGCCGTTTCGATCTCGGCCCATTCTTCGGCCTGGATCGGCAGCGGGATCAGAT
>JAYRKO010000112.1:0-7079 GCA_041905745.1 Tagaea sp.
GTTCGCGGCGACGGCGCGAAGGCCGACGACGCCAAGGCCGCCCCTGCTCCCGAAGCCGCGAAGCCCGCCGATGCGACGGACGCGAATGTCGAGCCGGCGAAGGTCGACGCCGACATCGCCGCGCCGGCCGACGTCGCAGCACAACCCGCCCCCTCGCCCGCAAGCATCGTCCCGCTTGCCGTGCCGGTCGCCGTCGCAGTGCCGGTCGTTGCGCTCGCTGCGAGCGTCGACGACGAGAATGCCGCCGACGCCGCGCTCGAAGCGCCGGTCGAAGGCGATGACGCCAAGGCCGCGGCCTCCGCCCTGCCCGCGGCCGCTTCGCCGGCGGACGCCAAGCCCGCCGCCGATGCCGGCAAGACGAAGGCTGCCGATGCGGCCGCGCAGATCTCGCTTCCGACCGCCACGCTCGCGGCGACCGAAAAGAAGCCCGAGCATGCGACCGAGGAATTCGCCGACTTCATGCTGCGCAATGCCGGCGCGGCGCAGGCCGCCGCGGCCGGCGGCGAAGTCGCGAAGGATCAGGTCAAGGCCGACGCCGACGCCAACGACGGCCGCATTGCGGTGACCGTCGCCCAGCCGGTGGGTGCCGCACCGGTCGCCGCCCCCGTGGCGCCCGTCACCGCCTTCGCGGTGCAGGCCGCCGTCAGCAACGACAATGTCGCGCTCGACGCCGTGAAGGCCGCCGGCTCTGGCAAGGGTGCCGTCCCGGTCGAAGCCGAAGAAGGCAAGCCCGTCGCCAAGGATCCCGCACCGGTCAATCCGGCCTTCGCCCAGGCGCTCGACGCCGCGCGCGCGGCCGACGCGCCCGAAGCGCCGAAGGCGACCGCCCCGCGCACGCCGCTCGTGCCCATGCACGAGCAGGTCGCCGTCCAGATCCGCAAGGCGGCCGCCGAGGGCCTCGACCAGATCCGGATCCACCTGAACCCGGGCGAACTCGGCCGCATCGACGTCAAGCTCGACGTGTCGAGCGACGGCACGCTGCGCGCGTCCTTCGCCGCCGAGAAGCAGCAGACGCTCGAACTGCTCAAGAACGACTCCCGCCAGCTGGAGAACTCGCTCCAGCAGGCCGGCTTCAAGGCCGACGCCGGCGGGCTGAACTTCTCGATGCGCGGCGACAACCGCGAGAACGCGCAGGCGTTCCGCGATCTCGGTGCGCAGAACCAGTCCCGCTCGGGCGGGCGCGACGACGCGGCCGACGCCGCGGCGCCGGCCCCCGCCACCTATTCCCGCCGGCGCGCCGCCAACGGTCGCGTCGACCTCAACGCCTGATCCGCACGCAACGGAGATAAAGCCATGGCCTCCTCAGTCGGCTCCGCTTCCAACACCGCCTCGTCCGCCGCCGCCGGCGCTTCCGCCGCCGCGAAGTCGACGTTCGGCAGCAACTTCGACACGTTCCTGAAGATCCTGACGACGCAGCTTCAGCACCAGGATCCGACGTCGCCGATGGACACCACGACCTTCACGACCCAGCTCGTGCAGTTCTCGCAGGTCGAACAGTCGATCCGCCAGAACACGAACCTCGAGACGCTGATCCAGATGCAGCAGAACTCGCAGGCGGCGAACGCGGTCAACTACATCGGCAAGACCGTCGAGATGTCGAACGACACGGTTGGCCTGGTCAACGGCGAAGGCACGATCACCTACACCCTTCCCCAGCAGGCGGCCCGCACCATCATCAGCATCTACAACCAGAGCGGCTCGCTCGTCGCGCAGCAGGAAGGCGAGAACGACCAGGGCGACCACGTGTTCAAGTGGAACGGCGCGTCGAACTCCGGCACGAAGATGACGGACGGCACCTACTACGTGACCGTCTCGGCGCAGGACGCCGCCGGCAAGTCCATCGACACGACGGGCCGCGTCATCGGCGAGGTCACCAAGGTCGACTATACGGGCGGCACGGTGCTCCTCACGGTCAACGGGCTGCAGTTGCCGCTCGCCCAGCTCGCGACGGTACGCGGCTCGGCGCTCGGCACCTGATGCTGCCCTCGGCCCGCGCGGCCGACCGCAGCGAGGATGCCGGCCGCGCCGAACGTCACGCACGAACGGACAAGACGGGGACCGCGGGACGGTTCGCGGGTCTGCTCGACGCCGCGATCGGACGCGCGGTCCCCGGCCCGTCCGCGCCGGCCCTGGTCGTGCGCCGTTTCGGCGCCGACGGATTGCAGATCTTCCTTGCCGAGCGCACGCCCGCGCATCTTCTTGCGTGGCAGACGGCGCATGGGCGGCGCACGCATTTCGCCGATTGCGTCCCGCTCGCCGGATCGCACGCGCGGGCGGGCTGGCGCGCGACGCTGGTGCCGGATACCGCTTCGCGCGGCTGGCCGCCGCCGTCGACCGGGCTTGCGGTTTTCGATTCCGACGACCTGCTCGCGCGTTTCGAGTTCGCGTGGCTGCGCGGACCCGCCGGCTGGCAGATCGAACCGGCCGGCGACGCGCCCGGCGAGGCGCTTGCGGGCGAATTCACGCCGAGCCCGCTCGACGTCGAAGCCGTACCGGCCGCACTGCGCGGGGCCTGGCCGGCCAGTTGCGGTCGCTGCCGCCGCTACGCGTTGGGACGCAGCCAGATCGCCCCGTCGATCGCGCTGTGCCGGCGCGATTGTCTGCCGACCGTCGCCCCTTTCTGACCCCTCGGAGGCTTTAGCGAATGTTTAAGGACGCGGACGTAGATTCGGTCCCTTCGAGCCATGCGGAGATCGTCAACGCCATGGACACGGGGCGGCGGCAAATGGCTGATATGACTGATATTTCTACGATTCCGCGCGATGCGCTGGCGAATGTCCTCCCGGCGCCGGGCACGAAGCGTTGGGTCATCCGCCGGAAGGCCGCCGTCGTCGAGGCGGTGCGCAAGGGCGCCCTGTCGCTCGACGATGCCTGCCGGAACTACAACCTATCGGCCGAGGAATTCAATTCCTGGCAGCGGCTGATCGACCGGCATGGGCCGCGCGGCCTCCGGGCGACCCGTCTTAAGGAATATCGCCAAATTTCCGACGACGGGGCAGACACCTCGAAACCGCGCTAAACCTCGGAAGCGACTCAGGAAATTCGTGAATCCCATTGAGACTCGGCAATTATTTCCCGGTAACCGGGAAAAATCTGCCGGGTATTAATCTTTCGTTCATTCCTCTTCCCTACGATACGTATCAAGTTTTGGATAAAATTGCGCCAATTCAGGCGTGATACCCGTCCGGAACTTGTCGCTTTTTTAGGACTGGGGCCCTAGCCCCGAGGGAAGGTCCGCAGTGAATAGTTTCATGGATACGCTTCGCCAGCTGGGACCGATGCGTCTGGGCCTTCTGGGCGCCGTCGCGGTCGGCCTGCTGGGATTTTTCTTTTTCTTTTCAATGCGTTTGTCCCAGCCGCCGATGGCCCTGCTCTATAGCGAGCTGTCGCCCACCGACGCCGGGCAGATCACGGCCCGCCTCGACCAGCAGCAGGTCCCCTTCGAGCTGCGCAACGGCGGCAACACGATCCTCGTGCCCGAGGACCGCGTGCTGCGCCTGCGCCTGAGCTTCGCGGAAGCCGGCATCCCGCGCGGCGGCTCGATCGGCTACGAGATCTTCGACCGCGGCGACGTCCTCGGCCAGACCAACTTCATGCAGCAGATCAACCAGACGCGCGCGCTCGAAGGCGAGCTCGCGCGCACGGTGAGCGCGCTGCAGCCCGTCGCCGGTGCGCGCGTGCATCTCGTCATTCCGCGCCGCGACCTTTTCAACCGCGAACGCCAGGAACCGACCGCCTCGGTCGTGCTGCGCATGCGCGACGCCAACAACCGACTGCCGCGCCAGCAGGTGCAGGCGATCCAGTCGCTCGTCGCGGCCGCCGTGCCCGGCATGCGGCCGGTGCGCGTTTCCGTCGTCGACGACCGCGGCAACCTTCTCG
The DNA here is from genome assembly GCA_041905745.1 of Tagaea sp. GTDB lineage: Bacteria > Pseudomonadota > Alphaproteobacteria > CACIAM-22H2 > CACIAM-22H2 > Tagaea. The sequence continues at coordinate 3,880 of JAYRKO010000112.1, forward strand.
CCAAGGGCCAGCCCGAAAGCGACGATCCGTCGGCCACGAACACGTCCTCGGAAGAACTCAAGCGCGCCTACGAACAGCGCCTCGCGCGCACGGTCGAAGGCATCATCGAGCGCACCATCGGCCCCGGCAAGGTGCGCGCCGAGGTCGCCGTCGATCTCGACTTCGACCGCGTCGTGACGAACCAGGAAAGCTACGATCCGGACGGCCAGGTCGTCCGCTCGACGCAGACCGTCACCGAGACGAACGAGGCTTCCGAGAACGCCGCGCAGGTCTCCGTGCAGAACAACCTGCCCGACGCCAACGCCGACAGCGGCGGCTCGAAGACGACCAACCGCGGCAACCGCCAGGAAGAAACGACGAACTACGAAATCAGCAAGACGGTCAAGCAGCACATCCGCGAGTCCGGCATCATCCGCAAGCTGTCGGTCGCCGTCGTCGTGGACGGCAACGTAACCGGCACGGGTGCCGACAAGAAGTACGAGCCGCGCTCGGACGAGGAGATGCAGCGCATCACCGCGCTGGCCCGTTCGGCCATCGGCTTCGACCAGAAGCGCGGCGACACGCTCGAAGTCGTCAACATGCGCTTCTACGCGCCCGAGGAGATCGAGGTCGACACGAAGGAGCCGGGTCTCTTCGACTTCACGCGCGCCGACCTGCTGCGACTGGCCGAAGTGTTCGTGATGGCGATCGTCGCGCTGCTGGTGATCCTGCTGGTCGCGCGCCCGATCATCAACCACGTGCTGCGCTCGGCGCAGGACCGCCGCGAACAGGAACGCATGGCCGCCGAACAGGCCGCCCAGCAGGCCCAGCTGATGCCGGGTGCCGCACCCGCCGGCCTCGCCCTGCCCGGCGGCCCCGCGCCCGGCATGGAAGGCCCCAGCGAGATCGAGCAGATGATCGACATCGCGCAGGTCGAAGGCCGCGTGCGCGCCTCGTCGATCAAGAAGATCGGCGAGATCGTCGAGAAGCATCCGGAAGAGGCGGTCGCCATCCTCCGCACCTGGATGTACCAGGAAACCTGATCGTTGACGGCAGCCGGACGAGAGAGCCACATGGAACGCGCATCCGTACCGAACGACCGGATTCCCGCCCGCCACGCCGACGGACGGCGCAAGGCCGCCATCCTGATGCTGGCGCTGGGCGAGGAAGCGGCCGCAAAGATCTGCGCCGAACTCGACGACCGCGACATCACCAACCTCGCGATCGGCTTCGCCGATCTCGGCCGTCTCGACGCCAAGGAAGTCGAAAAGCTGATCGAGGAATTCGCGACCCACGTTTCGCTGTCGATCGCCGCCTGACGCGATAGGAGCCCGGACCGACATGCCCGCCATCAGCAAGTTCCTCTTCCAGGAAGAGTTCGCCGAGCCCGGTATGGGGCCCGACGGCAACCCGATGCCCGTGATCGTGCGTCGCAAGCCGAAGAACTACTCGGAAGTCGAGATGGAGATGGCCAAGCAGAACGCGCACGCCGAAGGTCGCGCGGAAGGCTTCGACGCCGGCCGCGCCGAGGCGCTGGCCGACGCCCAGCATCTGGCGGCACAGGCCCTGGCGCGCATCGAGGAAGCCCTGCCCCACGCGCTCGCCGCCGCCGACCGCGCGCGCGCCGAAGCCGACGCGGGCGCCGTGCAGGCGATGGGTGCGGTCGCGCGCAAGCTGCTGCCGGTGCTCGCCGCCCGGCACGGCGTGGACGAGATCGAGGCGCTGATGCGCGACTGCCTGGAACGGCTCGCCGAGCAGCCGCGCTTCGTGGCCAAGGTGAACCCCGAAATCGCCGAAATCGTGCGCGCGAAGTTCGAGACAATGGGCGAGGCGCTGGGTTTCGCCGGCCGCATCGTCGTGGTGCCGGACGCAGGCATGCCAGCGACCGACGCGCGCATCGAATGGGCGAACGGCGGCGTCGAGCGCAACGTCGCCGACGTGTGGAAGGAAATCGAAGACGCGATCGAGCGCTACCTGGCCATGCAGCCGGGCAGCGGCAACTGAACATCTGAAGGAGCGATCCAATGGCCGACGAAAAGGTGAATTTCGACGACCTCGACATGGCCAAGGCCATGGCGGGCGATCCCGCGCTGTCGGGCGGCGGCGGCGGAGCCGGCGGCAGCGGTGGCGGCGGCGGCGACGGCCGTCAGGCGCGCACGGCCAAGGAGCTGGAAGCCGTCTACGACATTCCCGTCACCGTCTCGGCGGTGCTGGGCAAGGCGACGATGCAGGTGAACCAGCTCCTCAAGCTGGGTCGCGGCGCCGTCGTCGAACTCGACCGCAAGGTCGGCGAGGCGATCGACATCTACGTGAACAACCGTCTCGTGGCGCGCGGCGAAGTCGTGGTCGTCGACGAGCGTCTCGGCGTGACGATGACGGAAATCGTCAAGGTCGACCGCAGCTGATCGTCCAGTCACGCCGGAGTTTCGAAGAATGCGCCTTCTCATCGTCGGTTCGCTCAGCGGCCAGGTCTCCACGGCCGCAAAGATCGCCATCTCGCGCGGCGCGCGCGTCAGCCAGGTCGACGACGTCGCCCGCGGCCTCGACGCGCTGCGCGCGGGCAAGGGCGCGGATCTGGTGATGATCGACGTGGGCCTCGACATCGGCGGGCTGGTCGACGCGCTGCGCAACGAACGCATCCACATCCCCGTGGTCGCCTGCGGCATCGGCACGGATTCCGCCGCCGCCGTGCGCGCGATCAAGGCCGGCGCCAAGGAGTACATCCCCCTTCCGCCCGAGCCCGAACTGATCGCCGCCGTGCTGGCCGCGGTGACCGAGGAGAGTGCGGCGATCGTCTTCAAGGATCCGGCGATGGCCGACACGCTTCGGTTGGCCGAGCGCGTGGCGGCCTCCGACGCCTCGATCCTCATCACGGGCGAGTCGGGCACGGGCAAGGAACTGATGGCCCGCTACATCCACGCCAAGAGCAAACGCGCAGGCGCGCCGGTCATCTGCGTGAACTGCGCGGCGATCCCCGACAACCTGCTCGAGAGCGAACTGTTCGGCCACGAGAAGGGCGCCTTCACCGGCGCGGTCGCCCGTCGCATCGGCAAGTTCGAAGAAGCCAACGGCGGCACCCTCTTCCTCGACGAACTCGGCGAGATGGACATGCGCCTGCAGGCCAAGCTCCTGCGCGCGATCCAGGAACGCGTCATCGACCGCGTGGGCGGCACGACGCCGATCAAGGTCGACATCCGCATCCTCGCGTCCACCAACCGCGA
>JAYRKO010000113.1:0-7059 GCA_041905745.1 Tagaea sp.
CGAAGATGCCGACGATCGCGGCGATGGCCTACAAGTACTCGATCGGCCAGCCGTTCATGTATCCGCGCAACGACCTGAGCTACGCCGAGAACTTCCTGCAGATGACCTTCGGCGTGCCGTGCGAGCCGTACAAGGCGAACCCGGTCCTGTCGAAGGCAATGGACAAGATCTTCATCCTGCACGCCGACCACGAGCAGAACGCGTCGACCTCGACCGTGCGCCTCGCGGGTTCGTCGGGCGCCAATCCGTTCGCGTGCATCGCAGCGGGCATCGCCACGCTATGGGGCCCCGCGCACGGCGGCGCCAACGAGGCCGTGCTGAAGATGCTGGGCGAGATCGGCAGCAAGGACCGCATCCCCGAGTTCATCAAGCGCGTGAAGGACAAGAACGAGGGCGTGCGCCTGATGGGCTTCGGCCACCGCGTCTACAAGAACTACGACCCGCGCGCCAAGGTGATGGCCGCCACGTGCCGCGAGGTGCTGGGCGAACTGGGCGTCAAGGATCCGCTGCTCGAGATCGCCGTGGAACTCGAGCGCATCGCGCTGCAGGACGAATATTTCGTCTCCAAGAAGCTTTATCCGAACGTCGACTTCTATTCGGGCATCATCCTGAAGGCGATGGGCTTCCCCGTCGCGATGTTCACGGCCCTGTTCGCGCTCGCGCGCACGGTCGGCTGGATCGCCCAGTGGAACGAGATGATCGAGGATCCGGAACAGAAGATCGGCCGTCCGCGCCAGCTCTATACGGGCGCGGCCAAGCGGTCCTACGTGCCGATCGAAAAGCGCGCCTGACGGCAGGCGAACGTGCCGACATTTCCGCTGGGGAGGGCGGAAGGCATGGCGAAGGGCGGAACCGGTCCGCTGCGCGAGGAAGTCGCACCGCAAAGCTCGGTGCGCGGCGCCCGCACGTCCGCACTCGGTCGCCGGCGGCTCCCGCCCGCGTCGAACGACAACCGCCCGACCTTCCTGCGCTTCCTCAAGATGACCGCCGGACCGCTGCTGATCGCGGTCGCCGCGGCGGCCTATTACTGGCTCTGAGGCCCGTTTTTTCGGGCCAAGCGCCTCACTTCTGGATCAGCTCGATCTTGTAGCCGTCCGGGTCTTCCACGAACGCGATGACCGTCGTGCCGTGCTTCATGGGGCCCGGCGGGCGCGGGATCTTGGCGCCCGCGGCTGCGAGCTTCTCGCACGTGCCGTAGATGTCCTTCACGCCCAGCGCGATGTGCCCGAAGCCGGTACCGATCTGGTAGGGCTCGTGCCCCCAATTGTGCGTGAGTTCGATGACGGCGTTCGACTCCTCCGGGCCGTAGCCCACGAAGGCGAGCGTGAACTTGCCGTCCGGATAGTCCTTCCGGCGCAGGAGCGTCATGCCGAGCCTGTTGCAGTAGAAGTCGATCGACTTCTCCAGATCGAAGACCCGGATCATCGTGTGGAGCATCCGGAATTCGGTCGCGCTCGCGCGGGCGTCGTCCATGGCCAATCTCCCTTTTCGGGCGCCGAGAATGCCCCCGAAGCGGCCTTTGCGCCAGTGGGCAAAACGGGGTAAGAGCGCCCATGCGCAAGCTTCGCACCGCCGTCGTCGGCTGCGGCCATTTCGGCCGCTATCACGCCGACAAGTACGCCGGCCTCCCCGAGTCCGACTTCGTGGGCGTGGTCGATCCCGATCCGGCCGCGCGCAAAGCCGTGGCCGCCAAGCACCGGGTCGAGGCGTTCGCCGATCCGGCCGACCTCGTCGGCAAGGTCGACGCCGTGTCGGTCGTGGTGCCGACGGTTCTCCATTTCGACGTCGCCATGAAGCTGGTCGAAGCCGGCATCCACGTGCTTGTCGAAAAGCCGGTGACGGAAACCGTCGAGCAGGCCGACCGCCTCGTCGCCGCCGCGGCCGCGAAGGGAACGATCCTGCAGGTCGGCCATCTCCAGCGCTTCCTCATCGACCGGCTGGGCGTGAAGGACCATATCGACCGCCCGCTCTATATCGAGGCGACGCGCATCCACGCCTTCTCGCCGCGCGCGACCGACGTGTCGGTGATCCTCGACCTGATGATCCATGACATCGACCTGGTGCTGGCGCTGGTCGGCTCGCCCGTCGAAAGCGTGATGGCCGTCGGCGCGCCCGTGGTGACCAAGGGGGAGGACATCGCGAATGTCCGCCTCGGCTTCGAGAACGGATGCGTGGCCAACATCACGACGAGCCGCGTGAGCCTCAAGACCGAGCGCAAGATGCGCATCTTCGGCCACGAGAGCTACATCTCGCTCGATCTCGCCAAACGGAAAATGACCGCTTTCAAGCGCGGTACGGGCATCGCCTGGTTCCCGGGCCTGCCGCCCATCGACCGCGTCGAGAAGGATTATCCGGACGGCGACGATCTGAAGTCGGAGATCGCAAGCTTCCTTGCCGCCTGCCGGGGCGAGCACCCTGCCCGCGTGCCCGGCACGGAAGGCCGCGCGGCGCTCGACGTGGCGCTGCGCATCGAGGCGGCGATCCGCGCGCATCACGCGCGCGTCTTCGGCCCTACTTCCTGATCGCCGCCAGCACGGCCGCCGCCGCGCGGTCGGAGGGCAAATGGCCGGGTCCGCTTGCGATCTCGGCACGCCCGAGCTTCGCGCAGACCTCGGCAAGGCCCTCGCGCATCGCGGCCGCAGCGGCGCGGTCGTCGAGCAGGCGGGCAAGCTCGTCCGCAAGCCGCTCGGGCGTGCAATCTTCCTGAAGCAGTTCGGGGATCACCATGCGCCCCGCCACGACGTTGGGCATCGCGACGAACGGCACCTTGATGAGCCGCCGCGCGAAAAAGGCCGACAGTGCGTTGACGCGATGGCCGACCACCGTGGGAACGCCGGCGACCGCCAGTTCCAGCGTCGTCGTGCCCGATATGCTCAAGGCCACGTCGACGGCGGCAAAGGCCGCGCGCTTTTCCACCGCCCCCGCAACCAGAAGCGCACCGCCCGGCAATCCGGCCGCGAACTCGGCGGCCAGCGCTTCGGTGTTGGCGACGTAAGGTACGACGTAGCCGACGTCGGCGCGTGTAGACCCCAGCCGCTGTGCCGCCGCGCGGAAGACCGGCGCCATGCGCCCGAACAGGCCGGCGCGGCTGCCGGGCAGAACCGCAATCAGCCGCCGGCCGGCCGGCACGCCGTGGCGACGGCGGAAATCCACGCCGTCCGCGGCGATGAGGCTGTCTTCCAGCACCGGGTGGCCAACATGCGTGCAGGCGATGCCGAGCTTCGCAAAGAAGTCGGGTTCGAACGGCAGCAGTGCAAGGATCGCGTCGACCCGCCCCTTCAGTTTCTTGGCGCGGCCGGGCCGCCAGGCCCAAAGCTGCGGCGCGACGTACTGGACGACGGGGATGCCCGTATCGCGGATCCGGTCGGCCACGCGCAGGCCGAAGCTGGGCGCGTCGATCAGCACGACGACATCGGGCCGCCGCGCGCGCACCGCCTCCGCCGTGATCTTCAATCGTTCGAAGATCGTCGGCAGGCGCGGCAGCACCTCCGCAAATCCCATCACGGAAAGATCGGAGAGCGGGAACAGGCTTTCGAGCCCCTCGCCCGCCATGCGTTCGCCGCCCACGCCCGCGAATTCGACGGTCCCGCCCGTCGCGCGCTTGACGGCCGCCATCAGCTTGGCGCCGAGATTGTCGCCCGACGGTTCGGCCGCGACGAGGAAGACGAGCGGCCCGCTCATCGCGCGACCCCGTGGACGAAAAGCCCCGCCACGTCGGCCGCAGCCAGCGTTTCGGCGCGCTCGAGCAGCAGCGTCTCGCCCGCCTCGACCGCGATGCCCTTGAGGCCCGCGCGCACGGCTTCGGCCACCGTTCGCGGGCCGATGGTCGGCAGGTCGACGCGCCTGTCCTGTCCCGGCATCGCCGCCTTCACGAGGATGGCGCCGGCGGCACCCGGCGTGCGCAGCAGGGCCGCCGTGCCCGCGCGATCCTCCTCGGCCAGCACGCGGCCGTCGCGCACGAGCACCGCCTGCCCGCGCCCGCGCGCGCCCAGCGCCTGCGCCGCGGCGAAGCCGGTCGCGATGTCGGCAAGGGCCGCCGCGTCGGGCGAATGGCGGCCGAGCGGGCCGGCCGACGCCAGCAGGGCCGGCAGGATGTCGTGCGCGCCAAGCGCCCGGTAACCGCGCGCCTCGATGAGGCGCAGCACGCGCGCCAGCAGCGACGCATCCCCGCCCCAGACCGGCAGCAGACGCAGGAACGTGAGCAGTCCCGTCAGGTCGAAGGACAGTTGCGACAGGCGCGGCCGGCGCACAGGCCCCGCCAGCACGACGTCACTTGCACCCGACGCGGCGAGCGCCGCGAAAAGCCGGCCGACCTTGGCCAGCGGCACGATGTCGTGCGGCAGCCCCGCCCAGGTCGCCGGCTCGCAGAATCCCTCGAAGGCGAGAATATGGACAGGCCGCCCGCGCGCGACGGCCGCGTCGGCCAGCAGACGCGGCAGCGTGCCGCCGCCGGCGAGGATCGCGAGCCTGCCCCCGGTGGCGGGCGCGCCGCTCACAGCGTGGCGTCGGCCTTCGGCAGGCAGATGGCGCGGTTGTTGGCGCCGCGGATGAATTCGACGATTTCCATCACCGCCGCGGTCTTGCCGTAGAGCGTGGCGACGTCGTCCAGCCGCTCGGCCATCGTGCCTTCCTGCGCGAACAGCAGCCGGTAGGCGGTGCGCAGGTCGTGGATCTGCTCGCGGCCGAATCCGCGCCGCTTCAGGCCAACGACGTTGAGGCCCTGCAGGCGCGCGCGGTCGCCCATCACGAGGCCGTAGGGGATCACGTCGCCCTCGACGCCCGTCATGCCGCCGATCATCGCGTGCTTGCCGATGCGCACGAACTGGTGGACGGCCGAGATGCCGCCCAGGATCGCGAAATCGCCGACATTCACGTGCCCGCCGAGCGTGGCGTTGTTCACGAGAATGACGTTGTCGCCGATCGAACAGTCGTGCGCGACGTGCGATCCCGCCATGAACAGGCAGCGCGCGCCGATCTTCGTTAGCGAGTGGCCGCCGACCGTGCCGGGGTTCATCGTCACGTGCTCGCGCACGACGCATTCCTCGCCCAGCACCAGCCGCGTGGGCTCGCCCTTGTATTTCAGGTCCTGCGGCGCATGGCCCAGCGAGGCGAAGGGAAAGATTTTCGTCCGCGCGCCGATTTCGGTGATGCCGGCGATGACGACGTGGCTCACCAGTTCGACGCCGTCGCCCAGCACGACCGACCGGCCGACCGTGCAGAACGGACCGATGCGCACGCCCTTGCCGAGCGTGGCGCCCGGCTCGACGATCGCCGTCGGATGGACGAAGGTTTCGCCCGGTGCAGCGCCGGTATCCATCACCTGTCCACGATCATGGCGGAGAACGTCGCTTCGGCGACGCGAACGCCGTCGACCTTCGCCTCGCCGAGGAACTTCCACACGTTGCCGCGCGAACGGTCCTTCGTGACGTGGATGCGCAGTTGGTCGCCCGGCGTCACCGGCCGGCGGAAGCGCGCCTCGTCGATCGTCATGAAATAGACGAGCTTGCCTTCCGATTCAGGCCCCAGCGTATGGACGACGAGCACGCCCGCCGTCTGCGCCATCGCCTCGACGATCAGGACGCCGGGCATGATCGGCCGACCCGGGAAATGGCCCTGGAAGAAAGGTTCGCCCATCGTCACGTTCTTGATGCCGACGGCCGACTTGTCGCGCACGGCTTCGACCACGCGGTCGATCAGCAGGAACGGATAGCGGTGCGGGATCATGTCCATGATCCGGTGGATGTCGATCGTTTCGCCGGCCGCGGCGGCGGGCGGATTGGTGTCGTTCATGTCTCGCTCTCGTCGTCTTCCGGACCGTCCCGCCGCGCCATGCGCCGCATGATCGCGTGCTGACGTCGGTATTCGCGTGCCGGCACGGCCGGCGATCCCCCCACAGCCTCGCCCGGCCCGATGTCGCGGTGCACGCCGGACTGGGCGCTGATCTTCGCGCCGTCGCCGATCTTCAGGTGCCCCGCGAGGCCCGCCTGGCCGCCCGCCATCACGAACGCGCCGAGTTCGGTCGACCCCGAGATGCCGACCTGCGCGACGATGATGCAGCCGCGACCGAGCTTCACGTTGTGCCCGATCTGCACCAGATTGTCTATCCAGGTGCCGTCGGAAATCACGGTATCGGATGCGCTGCCGCGGTCGATGCAGCTGTTGGCGCCGATCTCGCAATCGGCGCCGATGCGCACGATGCCGAGCTGCGGCACCTTCACATGACCGGCGGGATCGGGCACGAAGCCGAACCCGTCCTGCCCGATGCGCGCACCCGGATAGATGCTGGTCCGCGGCCCCACGACCGAATGGCTGATCGAAGCGCTTGCCCCGACCGTGCAGTTCTCGCCGAGTTCCACGTTCTCGCCCACGGTCGCGTGCGGACCGATGCGGCTGCCGGCGCCCACGACGGCACCGGCGAGCACGACGGCCATGGGCGCGACCGATACGCCGGCGCCGAGCTTCGCCGTGGGGTCGACGAAGGCGCTAGGATGCACGCCCGGCGGCGCGGACGGCACGGGGTGGAATGCCGCGGCAAGCTTCGCGTAGGACCGGTATGCATTGCGCACGCCCAGCGCCACGCAGCCCGCCGGCAGGCGGCTCGCGAGCGAGGGATGGATGAGGCACGCACCCGCCTTCGTTTCGGCGAGGAAACGCACGTAGCGGCGATTGTCGAGGAACGTGACGTCGTTGGGGCCTGCCTCGGCGAGCGCGCGTACGCCCTCGAAGCGGCGGTTCGCGTCGGCGCCGGGCGGAAGCTCCGCCTCGGCGATCCGCGCCATCTCGGCAAGGCTCAGCGCGCCGGCATGCGGATGGAAACGCCGGTCCGCCATTGCCGCGCGGTCAGTTCGGCATCGACGCGGTCGGCATGCGGCGGTTCAGCCGGCGCGCGACCTCGCCCGAAATGTCCAGCGCCGAGCGGGCGACGAAGATGAACGTATTGGGAATGACCATCTGGTATTCCTGTTCGTTCATCACCTCGACGACGCTTTCCGTCAGCGCCTGCTGGATCTTCTGGCCCACGTCCGCGTAGTTCTGGTCGAGATTGCGGCGTCGCGTCTG
>JAYRKO010000114.1:0-7054 GCA_041905745.1 Tagaea sp.
AGGGAAGCATCACCGGTCTCTTCACGGTGCTCGTCGAAGGCGACGACACGAACGAGCCGATTTCCGATGCCGTGCGCGGCATCGTGGACGGGCATATCGTGCTCGAACGCGCCATCGGCGAGCGCGGCCGTTACCCGGCGATCAACGTGCTGCGGTCGGTTTCGCGAACCATGCCGGGCTGCAACACGCCCAGCGAGAACGCGGTCGTCGCGCGCGCGCGCCAACTCATGTCGCAGTACGACGACATGGCCGAGATGATCCGGCTCGGTGCCTATCGCCGCGGCTCCGATCCGCTCGTGGACGAAGCCATCCATTACCAGCCGGAAATCGAGACATTCCTCAAGCAGGGCAAGCGCGAACGCGCGCTGCTGCAGGACGGCTACCGGCAGCTTGCCGAGATCCTCGGTATGCCCGATCCGGCCGCTTCGGGCGAAACGCCTGAAGAAGCCGCGCACGCCGTCTGAGACGAGCGATGGCGGCGAAGAACAAGGGTCTCAAGTCGCTCATCCGGCTCGCCGACGCCACGCTCAACGAAAAGCGTCGCGCGCTCAACGAGCTCGAGCTTCAGGAAGACGAACTTCGCAGGCGCCTCGACGAACTCGAGGCCGAGAAGACGCGCGAGCAGCAGGCCGCACGCACGCTGGAAGCCGGCGCCTTCGCCTATTCCGGCTACGCGCGCGGCGTGATCGTCCGGCGCGAACGCATCGAGGCGCAGATCGCCGCGATGCAGCCGCAGCTCGAAGAGGCGCGCCAGGCGATGTCCGAGGCATTCCAGGATCTGAAGCGCTACGAGCTTGCACTCGACATGCGCGTGAAATCGGAGAAGGCGAACGCCGAGCGCAAGGAGACCGTGGCGCTCGACGAGATGAGCCTCAACATGCATCGCCGCAAGCAGGCGGCCGGCGCCGCATGACGGGCGCCGTGCTGCGCACCGCACGTCTCGTGCTGCGCCCGTGGACGGCCGACGATCGTGCGCCGTTCGCGGCGATGAACGCCGATCCCGAGGTGCGGCGCTTCTTCCCCTCGTTGCAGACGCGCGCCGAAAGCGACGCGAGCGCGGATTTCCTTTCCGGACAGTTCGCGCGCACACCGTACGGGCCGTGGGCGGTCGAAATTCCCGGCGAAGTACCGTTCGCGGGCTTCGTGGGCATCTGGGAGACGAACCTCGACACGCCGCCGCGCGGCCGCGTCGAGATCGGCTGGCGACTTGCGCGCGGCTGCTGGGGCAGGGGCTACGCGACGGAGGCCGCGCGCGCCGCACTCGATTTCGGCTTTCGCGACGGCGGTCTTGCCGAGATCGTCGCGTTCGTCGTACCCGCGAACCGTGCCTCGCGCGCGGTGATGGACCGTATCGGCCTCGTCGAGGATCCGGCGGGTGCCTTCGATCACCCCCGCGTTCAGGAGGGAAGTCCGCTGCGTCGGCACCTCCTGTACCGGTTGGCGCGTCCGGAATGGCGCGAATCGTCGACAAGACCCTACTCAGTTGAAGGCTGAACTGTATGAAGTTGCCCGGCGCGCAGCAGCCATGCGGGCCGCGCGTAAGGTGACAATCTTCGTCTTGCGGAGTGCGCGCGTCGGCGGGAAAATGCGCCATCCATTCGCCGAGGGCATCCCCCCATGGAAGTTCGCAAGAGCAGCTACCTGACGATCCTCGTCTGCGGATCGCTCGTTCTCACCGTCATGATGGGCCTGCGCCAGACGCTCGGCCTGTTCCTGAAGCCGATGACGATCGACCTCGGCGTCGGACGCGAGGTCTTCGCGCTGGGCGCAGCCGTGTCGAACATCCTTTGGGGGGCGGCCGGTCCGTTCGCGGGTGCGATCGCCGACAAGTTCGGCACCTCGCGCGCCGTTGTCGTCGGCGGGCTTCTCTACGTTGCCGGCTTCTGGTCGCTGTCGCAGGCCACGGACGGCACGCTCATCATCGTGGGCAACTTCCTACAGGGCCTCGCGATGTCGGGTGCCGGCTTCTCGATCATCCTCGGCGCCGTCGGTCGCGCGGCGCCGCCGGAAAAGCGTTCGCTGGCATTGGGCATCGTGGCGGCGGGCGGCTCGTTCGGGCAGTTCGCTTGCGTTCCGTTCGGCCAGATTCTGCTCGACATGCTCGGCTGGCGCGAAGCGCTGTTCGCCATCGCCATCGCGGCCCTCTCAATCCTGCCGCTGGCGCTGGGCCTGCGCGGCCTCGCGGCGCCGGCCTCGGCCCAGTCGCAGCAGACGCTCGGCGAAGCGCTGCGCGAGGCGCTCGGGCATTCTGGCTTCTGGCTGCTGACGATCGGCTTTTTCGTGTGCGGCTTCCAGGTCGTGTTCGTCGGCGTCCATCTGCCGGCCTACGTGGCCGACAAGGGGCTGCCGGGCTGGGTGGGTGCGTGGGGGCTGGCGCTCGTCGGTCTCTTCAACATCATCGGCACCTATGTGGCCGGCGTTCTGGGCCAGACCAAACGGAAGAAGTATCTTCTCGCCGGCATCTACATCAGCCGTTCGCTCGTGTTCATCGTGTTTCTGATGACGCCGATCAGCGAGGCGAGCGTGCTCGTGTTCACCGCCGCGCTGGGCCTTCTGTGGCTGTCGACGGTGCCGCTCACCTCGGGGCTTGTCGCGCAGATCTTCGGTACGACCTACATGTCGACGCTGTATTCGATCGTGTTCTTCTCGCACCAGATCGGCAGCTTCATGGGCGCATGGCTGGGCGGCAAAGTGTTCGACCTCTACGGTTCCTACGACGTCGTGTGGGGGCTGTGCGTGGTCACCGGCTTCATCGCGGCGGCACTGCATTGGCCGCTGCGCGATGCCCCGCAGCCGCGTCTGGCGGCCGCGGCCCGCGCCTGACGGCGGCGGCGATGGCAACGACGGCGCGCATCGGGATTGCGGCGGGCTTCGGCGCCGCGTTCCTCGGCGCCGTCTGGTTGTGGGCGACGCGGGGTCCCTCGATCCTGCTCGACCTTGCGTTCCTCGCCTGTCTTTGAGACAAGTTGCCCCTGTTTTCGCGACGCCCTGAGCGCGTCGCCAAGGGAGGATTGCGAGAATGGCCAAGCTGGCGTTTCTGGGTCTGGGCGTGATGGGGTTCCCGATGGCGGGCCACCTGCAGAAGGCCGGCCATTCGGTCGTCGTCTATAACCGCAACGCCGCCAAGGCCGCCGCATGGGTCGCCAAGCACGGCGGCACCAGCGCGCCGACGCCGGCTGCCGCGGCCGCCGGGGCCGACATCGTGCTCGCCTGCGTGGGCAATGACGACGACCTGCGCTCGGTCGTCTACGGCAAGGACGGCGCTTTCGCCGGCATGAAGGCGGGCGCCATCTTCGTCGATCACACGACGGCGTCGGCCGAAGTCGCGCGCGAACTCGACAAGGCGGCGGCCGAGAAGGGCTTCGGATTCCTCGACGCGCCCGTCTCGGGCGGGCAGGCAGGTGCCGAGAACGGCCAACTCGGCATCATGGTGGGCGGCGCCGACGCGACGTTCGCCAAGGCCGAGCCGGTCCTGAAGATCTACGCCAAGGCGCTGACGCTGATGGGCCCCGCCGGTGCGGGCCAGCTCACCAAGATGGTGAACCAGATCTGCATCGCCGGGCTCGTTCAGGGGCTGTCCGAAGGAATGAACTTCGCCGTCAAGGCGGGCCTCGATACGGAGAAGGTCCTGTCCGTCATCACCAAGGGTGCGGCCGGTTCCTGGCAGATGGAAAACCGTGCCAAGACGATGGTGCAGGGGAAGTTCGATTTCGGCTTTGCGGTCGACTGGATGCGCAAGGACCTGTCGATCTGCCTGGCGGAATCGAAGAACAACAAGGCCCGCCTGCCCGTAACCGCGCTTATCGACCAGTTCTACGCGACCGTGCAGGCGCGCGGCGGCGGTCGCTGGGATACGTCCTCGCTCATCCACCTGCTCGCGAACGACTGAGCAGGGCGGGCAGTTCGGCCATCCGGTCGAAAACGGTCGCACCTGTCGCGGCGAGTTCGCCGCGCGGCGTGTGGCCTGCCCCGGCGTAGGCGAAAGCGTACATTTCCGCCGCCTTCGCCGCCGCGAGCCCCACCAGCGTATCCTCGACGACCGCGCATTGCGCGGGCGCGAAGCCCATCGTCTGCGCGGCAAGCAGGAACAGGTCGGGGGCGGGTTTGCCGTTCTTCACCTGCACCGCGCTGAACGTCCGGCCGTGGAAGCGGTCGGCAATGCCGCAAAGTGACAGGCTTTTTTCGATGCGGATCGGGTCGCTCGACGAGGCAAGGCAGAAAGGCACATCCAGCGCATCGAGTGCGGCTTCCACGCCGTCGACCGCGCGCAATTCGCCGTCGTAGGCGGCAAGTGTGCGCTCGCGCAGTTTGCGCTCGAATTCGGCCGGCAGGGAAATTCCGAACCGCTCGCGCACATTCGCGACCGTCCAGCCGGCCTTTCGGCCGACGAAGCTGCGCGTCGATTCCTCGAGCGTCAGCGGCACCCCGCACGCAACGAGGTCCTCGTGCAGGATGCGGTTCGCGATGCGCTCCGAATCGACCAGCACGCCGTCCATGTCGAAGATGACGAGCGAAGGCATCACGCGATCGACCGCGGATCGGTCCAGACGACGCGCACGACGCGATGGAACCGTCCGTCGCGCTCGAAGCCGTCGAACGGCGCGGATTCGACGCCGCCCATCCGGCGATAGAAGGCGCGCGCCCGTTCGTTGACCTGGAAGACGGTCAGGTGCATCGGCATTCCGGGAAAGGTCCGCGCGACCCAGCGCCCGCAATCGACGAGCAGCGACTTGCCGAGGCCCGCGGCACGGTGCGCCGGAAGGATGTGGAGATTGTCGAGCAGTGCGCCGTGCTCGGGTTCTTCGTCCGCCAGTACGCAGGCGAAGCCGGCCGGCATGCCGTCCACGGAGGCGATCCGCGCGAAGTGGCGGCCCGGGTTCCACGCGGCCATCCGGCCGGTCCACATCGCAAGCCGTTCGGCATCGACGTCGTTGGCGAGGTAGTCGTCCGAGAGGATGCCGCGATAGGCGTCGCGCCAGCTTTGCGCGTGGATCGCGGCGATCACGGCCGCGTCCCGCGGCCCTGCGTCGCGGACATCGACGGCCATTTCAGTTCTTGCCGCGCCGCAGGTCGCGTTCGACGTCGACCGCGACCTGCGTTGGCTGCAGATTGCGGCGATAGACGTGCAGGTTTTCCATGACGCGCTGGACGTAGGTGCGCGTTTCCTCGAACGGGATCATTTCGATCCAGTCCACGACGTCGACCTCGGGCGAGCGCGGGTCGCCGTAGGTGCGCATCCATTCGCGCGCGCGGCCGGGGCCGGCGTTGTACGAGGCGACCGCCAGCACGTACGAGCCGCCGAAATCGTCGACCAGCGAGGAAAGGTATGTGCGCCCGATGCGCAGGTTGTACGCCGGTTCGAACAGGCGCTCGATATTGTGGCCCGAAACGTTCTCGCCCTTGGCCACGGCACGCGCGGTCGCGGGCATCAGCTGCATCAGGCCGCGCGCGCCCGCCCGGCTGACGGCTTCCGGCTCGAACTGGCTCTCCTGCCGGATGATCGCGTAGGTGAGGGCTTTCTCCGGCTTCTCGCCGGACAGCGGCATCGTGGGCCAGCCGAGATCGTGGAGCTGTACGCCCGCCACCTGCGCCGAGCGCTTCGAGACGACGACCGCCAGATCGTTGCGGCCGAGCTGGTGCGCGAACTCCGAGACGAGCGCGTGCTGCGCAGGCGTGCGCGCGACGTTGGCGAGGCGCACGAGGAACGGGCGCGCGCGTTCGGGTTTTTCGCGCGTCTCGATCAGGATGCGCGCCGCGCGCACGGCCTCGTTGCGCTCGAACGCGCGGCGTTCCTCCGCGCTTGCGACGACCGGGCCGGGCCATGGCTGGCGCGCGTCGCCCGAAAGGCGCGCGTTCGCGAGCTGGCCGTAGTAGGTCGTGTGGTAGCCGGCCGCGCGGATGTACCATTCGCGCGCGCCGTTCGTATCCGACGTCGCTTCGAGCGCGCGGGCCGTCCAGTAGGCGCCGCGCGCGCGCGAAACCGGGAAGCGCGCGGTCTCGTGGACGCGCGCGAAGTGGGCGAGCGCAGCCTTGGGATCGTTCGTGCGGCGCAGCGCGATCCAGCCGGCGAGGAACTCCGCCTCCAGATATGCGGCACCGGCCGTCGCCGCAATGCCGTGCCGGCTCGCAAGGCGATAGGCTTCGGCGGGGTCGTTTGCGGCAAGCGAACGGCGGGCAAGCGCGCCGCGTTCCGGCCACCAGAGGTCGGGGCGCGCGACTTCGTTGGGCAGCGAGCGGAAGATGTCGCGCGCCAAGGCCTCGCGGTTCGCCTTGCGCCAGGCGCGCGCGCGTTCGAACAGCAGGCCGGAATCGTTGCGCAAGGCCTCGGGAACGCGCTTGTTCTGCGCCTCGGCATTGGCGCCCGCACGGATGCGCAGGCGCGCGTCGGCAAGCAGGCGGCGTTCGGGCGAGACCAGCGGCATGACGCGGCGCGCCTCCTCGACCTTGCCTTCCCACAGAAGACGGTCGAGCTTGGCCCAGTTCATTTCGGGCGTGAAAAAGCGGCGATAGCGGTCGAGCCAGCGCTTGTGCTGGACGTCGTTGAACGTGCCGGAGACCCAGTGGTCGCGGATCAACTGTTCGGAGCGCGCGCGATCGCCCGCCGAGGCGAGAGCCTCGGCGTAACGCATCGCGCCGTCGGGCGTGAGAGGGTTGCGCGTGCCGAACCAGGCGAGGACGAGCGTGTCGTTCGACGGCCGGTCGAGGAGCGCTTCCTCCGCCCGGCGGGAGATCGTGTCGAGCGCCGGCCAATCGGGGTTCTGGTCGACGAACTGGACGATGTCCTCGAACGCGACGCCGGAGCGGGGAAGCTGGAGTTCGAGCCAGCGGAACAGCTTGTTGGCGACCGGATGGTCCCCGCGTGCGAGCAGCGTGCGCGCGGCCTCCCAGCGGCCGCCTTCGACGGCGGCGAACACCTGCGTATAGAGTTCGCGCTGCTTGGCATTGAGCACAGGCGGCCCGAGCGGCGGGATCGCGCGCGCGGCCGTGTTGATGGCGGCGGTCTGCACGGCCGTCCGGGCCTGTGCGGTACGGGTTTCCGACGTGTCGCCTGAAG
>JAYRKO010000115.1:0-7050 GCA_041905745.1 Tagaea sp.
CGAGATTGAGCGGATCGGGATTGCCGAAGCGCATCGGCGACTGCCGCGCGAGAAACTCGCTGACCAGACTTTGGCTTTGCTCGGCGATGTGCGTCATCATCCGCGACATCTCCACCGGGTCGGGGAGTTTCACGTCGCGGTCCGGCTTGTCGGCCATTTCCCGTACTCCGCACTCGATTTTCGGCCCCCGATCAGGGGCTTGGACGGTTTCTCGAATTCGGATTATAACGGGTTCGATGCTGCAATTCCTAAAGATGCGTAGGGTCCTGATCGGGCTCGCCTTTTTGACGTTGGGCGCGTGTGCGGATTCTGCGGACGATATGGCCGCCGCTGCCGCCGACCCCGGCAATAGGCCCTATCCCAATCTCGGCGCCTATCCGACCGTTCCGACGCGGCCGTCGGCCGCGAAGCGCGTGGAAGAGGAAAAGCGCCTGATCGCCCAGCGCGATGCGGCGAAGGCCTTCGATGCGCAGCTGCGCGCGATCGACCCGGTTCTCGATCCCGCATCCCGCCCGCCGGAGCCGGCGTCGCTCGCCGGTGCCGCCCCTGCGGCGCCTCAGCCGGCGCCTGCCCGACCGGCCGCGGCGACACCGACGGTTGCGCCGCTTGCCGTGCTGGCACCCGTGCCTGCGCCGGCAGCGCCGGCATTGAACGTGCCGCAGCCCATGCCGCCCTCGTCGATTGCGGCTGCGCGTCCCGGTCCGGGTGTCGTGCGCACGGCGCCGCCGTCGATGGCGGTGGCACCGGCACCGATCCCTGCCGGCGCGCCGGCCCGAAATTCCTGGATCGTCGGCGACATCCTATTCGCGGACGGCTCGGCGATCCTGTCGGCGGAATCCCGTCGTACGCTGCGCGACGCCGTCGTGGCGGCGCAGGATCGCGGCGGTCGCGTGCGCATCACGCCCAGTGCCGGGCCGGCGCTGTCGCCGCCCGAGCAGGCGCTGTCGCCGCGGCGCGCGGCGGCGGCGGGCGGGGAACTGGAAGCGCTCGGCCTCGACCGCGCGCGCATCCTGATCGACCCGGGCGCGCTTCGCGCGGCCCGCGTCGCCGTCGAGTTCTAGAAGCCGAAATAGCGCAGGCCCGCGACGACGATCACGCCCGCAAGGGCGGCGGCAAGATCGTTTGGCACCCAGCGCATCACGGCGGCGATCACTCCAAGAGCTGCAAGTTCGGGCACGTTGCCGCGCATGGCGACGGGCGCGACGATGCCGATCATCACGGCCAGCGGCGTCGCCTTGAGCGCGGCTTCCACGCGCGGCGTCACGCGGATCATGCGCATGAACCAGAACCCACCCACGCGGCAGAAGAAGGCCGCCGCACCCACGGCGAAAAGCAGCGGCAGGAATTCGGGGCGAATGTTCATGGTGTGCGGAACCGCGCGTAGGTGACGAAGGCGCCGGCAAGCCCGGCCGCGACGATCGTCCAGCCACCGGGCGCGAACCGGTCGACGACGAGCGCCGCGACCAGTGCGCAGCATGCGCTCGCCCAATCGGTGCGCGCCTTCAGCATGGCGACACCCATCGCCGCGCAGAATCCCACGAGCAGGAAGTCGACGCCCAACGCCCGCGGATCCGAGAGGAGGGTGCCCGCGAGCGAGCCGGCCCAGGTGCCGAGGATCCACGGAAAGAAACTCGCGAGCCCGGAGCCGAGCACGTAGCAGATGTCGCGCTCGCCCTCCGCGTGCGCGCGCATCGAAAGAACCCAGTTGCCGTCGCCCAGATAGAACAGCGTCGGCAGGATCTGGCGCGTCGGCGCCGCCCCCAGCCACGGCCAGAGTGCCGCGCTGTAGAGGAGGTAGCGGGCGTTGAGCAGCACGATGGCGGCGGCGATGGACGCAATCGCGTCGAGGCCGACGAAGCCGCCTTGACCCATCGCGCTGACTGCCGCGAGTTGGGCCGAACCCGAATAGACGACGACGCTCATCGCCAGGGATTCGAGAAGCGACAGGTTCTCCTGCCGGGCGAGGAGGCCGAAGGCGAGGCCGTAGACGACGATGCCGACCGAGAGCGGCTGGGCGCGCACGAAGCCGCGCACGAACCCGGCCCATGTCGCGGGCGGCCTTTCGGGACGGATTTCGGCGGCGTCGGTCATTCGGGCGCGAGCGTGTCCGGCAATTGCGCTGCCCTTTTAGGCACTGCCCCCGTAACCGGCAATCGGGGAATAACCCGTTGGGCGGCAAGCCGTTGGCTGTCCGCGTTTTTCCGGATGCGCGCGGCGTTTGCGCATTGTAGATAGGGGCCGTCGCGGCGGGGGCCACCGGCCTTCCGATTCCCGCGTCGGCTCGAAACTGGCGGAACCCATGCAGGACGATTTCTATCGCATCAAGCGCTTGCCCCCTTACGTGTTCGCGGAAGTGAACACGCAGAAGGCCAAGGCCCGCGCCGCCGGCGACGACGTCATTGACCTGGGCATGGGCAATCCCGACCTGCCGACGCCCGAACACATTGTCGCGAAGCTGAACGAGACGGTCCACGATCCGCGCTCGCACCGCTATTCGATGTCGCGCGGCATCCCGGGCCTGCGCAAGGCGCACGCCGCCTATTACGGCCGCCGCTTCGGCGTCGATCTCGATCCGGAAACGGAAACGATCGTCACGCTCGGCTCGAAGGAAGGCCTTGCGAACCTTGCGCAGGCGATCACCAGCCCCGGCGACGTGATCCTCGTGCCGAACCCGAGCTACCCGATCCATCCTTACGGGTTCATCATGGCAGGCGCTTCGATCCGGCATCTGCCGACCGACGTGGCGACGCCGGCCGGCGTCGAGGAATTCTTCGCGGCGATGGAACGCGCGGTTCGCCACTCTGTGCCCAAGCCGCTTGCTCTGATCCTCAACTATCCTTCGAACCCGACGGCGCAGGTCGTCGATCTCTCGTTCTACGAGCGGTGCGTGGCGTTCTGCCGCGAGCACGGCATCTGGATCCTGTCCGATCTCGCCTATGCCGAGATCTATTTCGACGACGTGCCGCCGCCTTCGATCCTGCAGGTTCCGGGCGCGAAGGACGTCGCGGTCGAGTTCACGTCGATGAGCAAGACCTATTCGATGGCCGGTTGGCGTGTCGGCTTCGCGGCCGGCAACAAGACGCTCATCAAGGCGCTCGCGCGCATCAAGTCGTATCTCGATTACGGCGCGTTCACGCCCGTGCAGGTGGCCGCGGCCGCAGCGCTCAACGGCCCGCAGGACTGCGTGGCGGAAGCGCGCGAAATCTACCGTCAGCGTCGCGACGTGCTGATACAGGGGCTCGCGCAGGCGGGCTGGAACGTGCCGAGCCCGCCGGCTTCGATGTTTGCCTGGGCGCCGATCCCGCCGCAGTACGCCGCTCTCGGCTCGCTCGAGTTCGCGAAACTGCTGATGCGCGAGGCGAAGGTCGCGGTGTCGCCCGGCATCGGCTTCGGCGAATACGGCGACGGCCACGTGCGTCTGGCGCTGGTCGAAAACGTGCAGCGCATCCGTCAGGCGGTACGGCACATCAAGCAGTTCATGTCGGCCGGCGAGCGGCTGCCCGAACCGCCTACGCAGAAGAAAAAAGCCTCCGCATGAGCGACGCACTCCGTATCGCGATCGCCGGCCTCGGCACGGTCGGCGCCGGCGTCCTTCAGGTCGTCGAGAAGAACGGCGCGCTGATCGCGCGGCGCGGCGGCCGTCCGCTCGAAATCGTGGCCGTTGCGGCGCGCGACCGCGCGAAGTCGCGCGGCGTCGATCTGTCCCGCGTCGCTTGGTACGACGATGCCGCGAAGATGGCGGCCGAAGCGAAGTGCGACGTCGTCGTCGAACTGATCGGCGGCGCCGAGGGCATCGCGCGCAAGGTCTGCGAGGCGGCACTCGCCAGCGGCCGGCACGTCGTCACGGCGAACAAGGCGCTGCTTGCGCATCACGGTACGGCGCTGGCGGCACAGGCCGAGGCAAAGGGGCTGACCATCGCCTACGAAGCGGCGGTCGCCGGCGGCATCCCGATCATCAAGTCGATCCGCGAAGGACTGGCGGCCAACCGCCTCAACCGCGTCTACGGGATCCTCAACGGCACCTGCAACTACATCCTCACGCAGATGCGCAAGACCGGCCGTGCGTTCGCCGACGTTTTGGCCGATGCGCAAAAGCTCGGTTACGCCGAGGCAGATCCCAGTTTCGACGTCGACGGCGTGGATGCCGCGCACAAGCTGGCGATCCTTGCCGGCGTCGCCTTCGGCACGCGCATCGACATCGGTGCCGTCCATGTCGAGGGCATCCGGCGCATCGGCGCGCACGACATCCAGTTCGCGCGCGAACTCGGCTACCGCATCAAGCTGCTGGGCATCGCCGAACTGGGCGAGGCGGGGCTCATGCAGCGCGTCCATCCTTGCATGGTGCCGCTCGAAACGCCGATCGCGCATGTCGAGGACGTCTACAATGCCGTCGTCGCCGAAGGCGATTTCGTCGGCCGCGTGGTGGCCGAAGGGCGCGGCGCCGGTGCGGGCCCGACGGCCTCGGCCGTCGTCGCCGACATCGTCGACATCGCGCACGGCCGCCGCCCGATGACGTTCCAACTGCCGGCCGGCGAACTCGCCGCGCCGACGCGCCTGACGATCGCCGACCGCAAGGGCAGCTACTATATCCGTCTCGACGTGATCGACCGGCCGGGCGTCATCGCCGACGTGACGGCCGCACTTCGCGACGAAGCGGTCAGCCTCGCTTCGATGCTCCAGCGCGGCCGCGCGCCGGACGAGCGCGTGCCCGTCGTGCTGGTCACGCACGAAACGCGCGAGGCGGCGATGTCGCGCGCGCTCGACCGGATCGCGAAGCTCGGCGCCGTGCTCGAAGCGCCGGTCGTCGTGCGTATCGAAAGTCTCTGATCAAGAATTTCTGCAACGGAGAGAACCCATGTCGGCTCCCATCTCGCTCGACCGCAACCTGGCACTCGAGGTTGTGCGCGTCACCGAGGCCGCGGCACTTGCCGCCTCGCGCCTGATGGGCCGCGGCGACGAGAAGGCCGCCGATCAGGCCGCCGTCGACGCGATGCGCCGCGCGCTCAACTCGCTCGCCATCGAAGGAACCGTCGTCATCGGCGAGGGCGAACGCGACGAGGCGCCGATGCTCTATATCGGCGAGAAGGTCGGGCAGGGCGGGCCGAAGGTCGACATCGCGCTCGATCCGCTGGAAGGCACGACGATCACCGCCAAGGGCGGCCCCAACGCGCTTGCCGTCATCGCGATGGCCGAGCAGGGCGGCTTTCTCAACGCGCCCGACGTCTACATGGACAAGATCGCCGTCGGCGGCGGCCTGCCGGAAGGCGTGGTCGATCTCGACGCGAAGCCGGCGGTGAACCTGAAGAACCTGTCCAAGGCGAAGGGCGTCGAGGTTGCCGATCTGGTCGTGTGCATTCTCGATCGTCCGCGCCATGCCGAACTCATCACCCGGGTGCGCGAGGCCGGCGCGCGGATCATGCTGATTTCGGACGGCGACGTTTCGGGCGTGATCGCGACGTCGCGGCCGGAATCGGGCGTGGACATGTACATGGGCTCGGGCGGCGCGCCGGAAGGCGTTCTTGCGGCGGCGGCCCTGCGCTGCATCGGCGGCCAGATCCAGGGGCGCCTTCTGTTCCGCAACGACGACGAGAAGGGCCGCGCGGCGCGTTTGGGCGTCAAGGACCTGAACCGCAAGTACGGCATCCTCGAACTCGCCAAGGGCGACGTCATGTTCGCGGCGACCGGCGTCACCGACGGATCGATGCTGAAGGGCATCCGCCGCTTCCCGGGCGGCGCATCGACGCATTCGATCGTGATGCGCTCGAAGACCGGCACCGTGCGCGTCGTCGAAGCGACGCACAATCACAAGGTCAAGCCGGGGCTGTGACGGCCGCGGCTTTCGCGGGCGTCGAGCGGTCGGCTCTCGGCCGTCGCTGGCGGCCGCGCGAAGTCGATGCGCAGCGGGCGATGGGGTTCGCGCAACGCCTGGGCGTCAGCGAGGCCGTCGCGCGCATCCTGATCGGCCGCGGCGTGGCGGAAGAAGCCGCACCCGGCTTTCTCGATCCGCGTCTGCGCGATCTGCTGCCGGACCCTTCGCATCTGAAGGACATGGACAAGGCCGCTGCGCGGATCGTCGCGGCGATCGAAGCGGGCGAGACGGTCGCGATCTTCGGCGATTACGACGTCGACGGTGCCACGTCCGCGGCGTTGCTGCACGGCGTGATCGGCGGTGCGGGCGGCAAGGTGCGCCACTACATCCCCGACCGAATGCGCGAGGGCTACGGCCCCAACGCGCCCGCGCTACTGAAGCTGGGTGAGGAGGGCGCGAAGCTCGTCGTCACCGTCGATTGCGGAACGACCGCGCATGCCCCGCTGGAAGCGGCGCAAGGCGCGGGCATCGACGTCGTCGTCGTCGACCACCATGCGGCGGAAGCTCGCCTGCCGCCGGCTTTCGCGATCGTCAATCCCAACCGCATCGACGAGACCAGCGTCCACGGCCAGCTCGCAGCGGTCGGCGTGGCGTTCCTGCTGGCGGTTGCCGTCAACCGGCTGCTGCGGGCGAAGGGCCGGCCGACGGTCGAACTGCTGGACTATCTCGATCTCGTGGCGCTCGGCACGGTATGCGACGTCGTGCCGCTCGTCGGGCTCAATCGCGCGTTCGTGGCGCAGGGGCTGAAAGCCGTGCGTGCGCGCGCGCGCATGGGCATCGCCGCACTCGCCGACGTCGCGGGCGTGCAGGAGCGCGCGCAGGCCTTCCATCTCGGTTTCGCGCTCGGCCCGCGCGTCAACGCCGGCGGCCGCGTCGGCGAGGCCGACCTCGGCGTGCGCCTGCTGACCGCGGCCGATCCGGTCGAGGCGGCCGATCTGGCGCGCAAGCTCGACGGCTTCAATCGCGACCGCCAGCGCATCGAGGCCGACGTGCTCGCCGCGGCACTGGCGCAGGCCGAAGCGCAGCCCGAGGGCGATCTCGTCTTCGTCGCGGACGAAGGCTGGCATCCGGGCGTCATCGGCATCGTCGCCAGCCGCCTCAAGGATCGGTTCGAACGGCCCGCTTTCGTCGTGGCGCTCGATGCGGGCGTGGGCAAGGGATCGGCGCGGACCGCTTTCGGG
>JAYRKO010000116.1:0-7044 GCA_041905745.1 Tagaea sp.
TTCAATTGCGTCCTCGGCCAGCTCCAGCCGACGTCGGGTACGGTTCGGGTCGATGGCAAGGTCACGACGGGCATGCGGCCGTGCGACCTGAATGCGCTAGGCGTGAGCCGCACGTTCCAGCTCCTGCAGGTTTTCCCCGAGCTGACGGTGCGCGATAACCTGATTGCGGCGGGACAGGAGCATTGCGGCACGATGCTTTCGCGCCTGTTCGGCCCGCGGGACGCGGGGCTGGGCGAGGCCGCCGACCGGATGGTCGAATTCTTCCGCCTTTCGCATGTCGCCGGCGAGCGGGCAGGGCGCCTCAGCTACGGCCAGCAGAAGCTGCTCGATGCGGCGATGGCCTTCATGGGCGGGCCGCGGCTCGTGCTGCTCGACGAGCCGGCCGGCGGCGTCAATCTGACCATGCTGGGCGACCTGCGCGAACGCCTGCGCGCGATCAACCGCGAGCGGCGTGCGACCTTCGTCGTCATCGAGCACAACATGGATTTCGTCATGTCGCTGTGCACGCGCGTGCTCGTGCTGGCGGAAGGCCGGATCATCGCCGAGGGTTCGCCCGCGTCGATCCGCAACGATCCGAAGGTGATCGAGGCGTATCTTGGCCCCTGACGCGCAGCCCATCTTGTCGCTCGACTCCGTCGTGGCCGGCTACGGCCCGATGACGATCCTGCACGGCACGACCTTCGGCATCGAACGCGGGAAGATCACGACCGTGATCGGCCCGAACGGTGCGGGCAAATCGACGGTGTTCAAGGCGATCTTCGGTCTTCTCAAGGTCCGAAGCGGACGCATCGCATTCGAGGGGGCCGACGTCACGAACCTGACGCCGCGCCGGCTGCTCGCCGAGGGCATCAGCTACGTGCCGCAAGGCCGCAATATCTTTCCCGAGCTGAGCGTCCTCCACAATCTCGAACTCGGCGGCATCGCGGCGCCCGCCGGCATCGACGTGGCGGCGCGCATCGAGGCCGCGCTTGCGCGCTTCCCGATCCTGCGCCAGAAGGCGAAGGCACAAGCCTCGACCCTGTCGGGGGGCCAGCAGAAACTGCTCGAGATCGCGCGCAGCATGTTGCTCGAGCCGAAGCTCCTGCTCATCGACGAACCTTCGATCGGACTTTCGCCGTTGATGGTGCGCGAGACATTCGACATCCTGCTTGGCCTGCGCGACCGCGGCACGACGATTCTGCTCATCGAGCAGAATGCGCGCAGCGCCCTGCAGATGTCGGATCGCGGGCTGGTGCTGGAGCAGGGGCAGACGCGCATGGCCGATACGGCATCGGCGCTGCTGAACGATCCGCGCGTGGCCGAGCTCTTCCTCGGCGGCAGTCACTCCGAAAAGGCAAATTGAGGATGCGAAGCGAACCGACCCTCGACCACAAGGACGCGAAAGCGGCCATCGACGCAATCTCGGCCGAACTCGACCGGCGGGGCAAGGCGGCCGTCGCCGTCGTCGTCGACTCCCATGGCGAGGCGTTGGCGCTGGTGCGTCATTCCGGAACGATGTTGAGTTCGATCGCCGTGGCGACGAACAAGGCCTATACGGCGGCGCGTCTGCGCCGGCCCAGCCAGATGGTCGGCAAGCGCGTACGCGATCCGGACAACGGTTTCGATATCGCCTATTACGGCGACCCGCGCTATGTCGGCTGGGGCGGCGGCCTGCCGGTCGAACGCGACGGACAGGTGCTCGGTGCCGTCGGGGTCAGTGGCCTGCCGGAAGCAGAGGACATCGAACTTGCCCAGTTGGGCATTGCCGCCATCGAGGCGCGCATCAAGGCCGGCTGAGGCGGGCCAGACAAGGAAGGACTTTCGAGATGGCACACCCCGAGCGTTTCCTGATGGCCGGCGTCATGGGTTGGCCCGTGATGCATTCGCGTTCGCCCAAGCTGCACAATTACTGGCTCCAGAAGCACGGGCTCGCCGGCGTCTATGTGCCGCTTCAGGTGCGCATCGAGGGGCTTCAGGCGGCGCTGCGCGCCTTGCCGGCGCTCGGGTTTTCGGGTTGCAACCTGACGATCCCGCACAAGGTCGAGGCGCTGAAGATCATCGACAAGGTCGATCCGCTCGCCAAGCGCATCGGAGCCGCCAACTGCATTGTCGTCGAGGCCGACGGGTCGCTCACCGGCTACAACAACGACGGCTGGGGCTATATCGAGAACGTCGTCGACCGTGCGCCGGGCTGGAAGGTCGATGCGGGCCCGATCGTCGTGATGGGGGCGGGCGGCGGTGCGCGGGCGATCGTTGTGAGTCTTCTCGACCGCGGTGCGAAGGAGATCCGTCTTGTCAACCGCACGCCCGGCCGCGCGCAGGAACTGGCCAAGCACGCCGGCGGTCCCGTTCACGTCGTCGCATGGGACGACCGCGCCAAGGCGCTGGACGGTGCGGCAATGCTGATCAACACGACGAGCCAGGGAATGGTCGGCCAGCCGGCGCTGGATCTTCCGCTCGACAGGCTGCCGGCCAAGGCATTGGTCTCCGACATCGTCTATACGCCGCTGGAAACGCCGCTGCTTGCGGCCGCGCGCAAGCGGGGAAATCCCACGGTCGATGGGCTTGGTATGCTGCTCCATCAAGCCCGCCCAGCCTTCAAGGCCTGGTTCGGCATCCTGCCGGATGTGACGCCCGAACTGCGCGCGGCGATCGGAGCGACGCTCTAGCCGCGCGCCGCTTCGCGCCCGGCGATCCGGCCGCCGACGAAGCATTCGGCGATGTTGCCGCCGGACATGTAGAGATGCCCGAAGACGGAGCCCATTTCGCCGGCGGCATAAAGGCCGGCGATCGGCGAACCGTCCGGCCGAACGATTCGCTGGCGACGGTCGTGGACGGGGCCGCCCTGCGTGTTCGAGACGATCGGCCAGACAGGCGCGTAGGTGAAGGGCGGCTTGGCGATCGGCATCATGCTGCCCGGCGGACGACGCCAGTCGTCGTCGACCCCGGCCGCGCATGCGGCATTCCAGCGGGCGAGCGCATTTGCGACTTCCGCCGCCGGCAGATCGTTCGCGGCTGCAAGCTCGTCGATATTCGCTGCGCGCTTCAGGATTCCCAACGCGAACTCGCGTGAATTGTCGCGGCTCCACTCGTATACGATCGCGGGGGCATGCGATGTCGGCCGGCCGAACGGATAGAGCGCCGTTCCGGCTGCGTCGGCGATCAGCAGCGCCGGGATCGCGGCATAATCCTGCCGCTGGGGATCGTAGCGGGCGAAGGGGCGCGCCCCGGTGTCTTGAACGTACGGATCGTATTCGTTCATGAAGCGCCGGCCGCGCCGGTCGAGGAGGATCCACGGCATTCGGACGTCCTCGCGCAGCGGCGTGCCGGGCTGCCAGTCCGGCAGGCGCTTGGTGCGAATGCCGAACGGATAGGCGGGGTCCGGATGACGGAAGCCGTACGAGCCGTGATAGTGCCACATGTGCCAGAGGTCCGCGCCCAAGGCCTGTGCCATGCGGATGCCGTCGCCGGTGTTGCGCGCGTAAGCCGCCGTCATGGCGCCGCCCTCGGGCCAGAAGGCGCGCTGCATGGCCGCGTCGGCCTCGAATCCGCCGCATGCCAACACGACGCCGCGTCGGGCCCGGATCGTGCGCGCACGCTTTCCCGTTCGGGCGACGACGCCGGCAACGCGGCCGGCTTTGTCCGTCACGAGCCGTTCGACCGCGGTGTGCGTGCGTACGTCGATTCCGCGCCCGGCGTGATTGCGCCGGATCACCTCGAACAGGAGAACGCCGCCCGGCGCGCCGCGCACGTTGGGATAACTGGCCGCGCCGTCGAAGCCGTCGATCGGCTCGATATTGACGAAGGCGAACGTGTCGTTGCCCGGAAATGGATAGTTCGCGGGCGAGGGGCGCAGGCTTGTGCGCGCGCCCGCCGCCTTCGCTAGCCGCGCGACTTCGCCGGGCAGGCGGGTCATTCCGGTGGCGAGTGCACGCAGCACGTCGTCGGGGGCCGTGTCGAGATTCGTGCGCTTGAGATAGGCGAACGCGGCGTCGGCATCCGCGGCCGTGCGCACGCCGCCGAACGAGCACACCGAAATCCCGCCAGGCTCCTCCGCCTTCTCGAGCAGGGCCACGCGCGCGCCGGCATCGTGCGCGGACAAGGCGGCGATGCCGCCGGCATAGCCCGCACCGACGACGACGACGTCGACCGTCTCGTCCCAGCGCGTCATCGGAACGCCTCCGGGAATGCGGCGCGCAATCCCGAGACCAGTTCCTCTTCCATGTCGTCGAGGATGGCCCGACCTTTTTCCGCCGTCGCAAGCGTCGGATCGCCGCGCACGCCCGAAACCGAATAGTCGGGCCCCGTCTTCGGATCGCCGTCGAAGGTTGTCGGCACGTAGAAAACGGATTTCGGCGCGTCGAGCTGGTTTCCGTAGTCGACGACGGCGCGGTCCATCCGGACGGCCGCCGGATCGATCGCGAGGATGATCGACGTTTCCATCTCGTCGCCGTGACCGCCGAGCTTCTGCTTCATCAGGCTGCGGGTCTTCCGGCCGAGTGCGGCTACGTCCGCCGTCAGCACGCGCACGCCCGTGCGCTCGTAGAATTCGCGCACGGCGATGCGCAGCGGTGCCTCGGTCGAAACACCGGTGTTGACGACGGCCAGCCGGCGCACGCCGTCGCGCACGAATTTCGAGAAGACGTCGTCCAGCAAGGCCTGGAACGTCTCGGGCCGCAGATGCTGCGAACCCGGATAGCGCACGAAGGCGGGGTAGTAGCCGAGATTGAGGACGGGCGCCACGATCACCGGGAGGCGCCGGGCGACACGCATCCCCAGTTCGCGCGCCATCAGGTAGTCCGTATTGAGCGGCAGATGGTGGCCGTGTTCCTTGGCGATGGCGCCGATCGGGATCACGACGGGCCAGCCGGCGTCGATCTTTTCCTTCGCCTCCGGCCAGGTCAGCGTTTCGAGCCAGACGCCTGCGGTCATAGGTGCTTCTCCAGGAAATGCCGGATGTCGGGGCCCCAGACCTGCGCGCCGCGACCGGCGAGAAAATGGCCCTCGTACGGCGTGCGGCCGAAGGGCGGATAGATCTTGGCTTCGAACGGAACGCCGCTTCCTTCGAGTGCTGCGGCGATCTCGCGCGTCGGACGGATGGAGAAATCGTTTGCCGCCTGCGCGAAATAGATCGGCAGCCGGACCTTCTTTGCCATGTCGATCATGTAGGCCGCGATCGTCGGGTTGCGGTCCCAGTTCATCGCCGCACCCGCGAACTCGACCGCACAACGGAACGCAGGTTGGCGTGCGGCGGCAAGCAGCGTGTTGACGCCGCCGAAGGACGAGCCCATCACGCCGATGCGGTCGGCTGCGATGCGTGG
Source organism: Tagaea sp. (assembly GCA_041905745.1). Lineage (GTDB taxonomy): Bacteria > Pseudomonadota > Alphaproteobacteria > CACIAM-22H2 > CACIAM-22H2 > Tagaea. The sequence goes on from JAYRKO010000116.1 coordinate 5,301, forward strand.
CAGCGTGCGGACATAGGCGTGCGCGGCGAGCACGTCGTCGCTTTCGCCGGTCAGGCGGCGGACGAGCTGGGCGTTGTACTCCGGGCTGAATTCGGGTGCCGAACATTCGCTGCGCCAGGTGGGGCCGGGCGAAAACCCGTAGCCGCGCCGGTGCGGGAAGAAGCAGGCGATGCCCCAGCTGTTGAGAAGGATCGGAATGTTCGGTGCTGCATTGTCCTCGTGACCTTCTGTCAGGCCGCTGCCGTGGTTGTAGATCATGCAAGGGAACGGCCCGTCGCCGAGCGGCACGAAGAGATAACCTTTGAGATCGAGCGCGCCGGAGCGGAAGACGTGCTCCTCGGGTGCGCAGGCAAGCGCGCGGACGTCGATGTCGCCTGTCCATCCGCCGGCGCCGGCGGCGCGCGTCTCGAACAGGCGCTCGAATCTGTCGATCGCCTGTTTCATCTGCGAGCGGACGGCTTCGAAATCCGGGCTCTTTGCGCGCGCGTCGAGGTCGGCGCGGTGCGCGGCCGCATCGGGAAACGCGCATTCCCATGCCACGTCGGGGCCGTCCGCGGTCGGATCGGCCTTCGTGCGGATCGTGCCGGCCGGCAAGCCGATGCGCACGCGTACCTCGCAGGCGCGCCGGCGGATCGCGAGCACGTCGTCCTTGCGGCCCGCCTTGGCGTAGTAATGCGTTCGTTCGACGATCATGGGACGGCCTCGGGGATGCGGAACGTTCCGGGGAAGTGGCAGCGCGCGAAGCGACCGGGTTCGATCTCTCGAAGCTCGGGCATCCGTTCGCGGCATTGCGGCTGCGCGACGGGGCAGCGCGTATGGAAGGCACAGCCCGGCGGTGGGTCGATCGGGCTCGGCAGGTCGCCTTCAAGGACGGCGGCCCGCAACGGGCGTTCGGGGTCCGGATCCGGCACGGCCGACAGCAATGCCGCCGTATAGGGGTGCAGCGGGGCGGCGTAGAGACTGGCCTCGTCGCTGAGTTCCACGATCCGGCCGAGATACATGACCGCAACGCGGTGCGACAGGTGCCGCACGACGGCGAGATTGTGCGACACGAACAGGTAGGCGACGCCGAATTCGCGCTGGATATCCTTCAGGAGGTTGAGGACCTGTGCCTGAATGGAAACGTCGAGCGCCGACACCGCCTCGTCGCAAACGATGAGGCGTGGCGAAGGGGCGAGCGCGCGCGCGATGCAGATGCGCTGGCGCTGACCGCCGGAGAAAGCGTGCGGATGACGCGCGGCGTACTCCGTCGGCAGGCCGACGATGTCGAGAACCTCGGCGACGCGCGCAGCGATTTTCGCGCGCGGCCAGCCGAGATTGACGAGCGGTTCGCCGACGATCTCGCCCACCCGCAGGCGCGGATTGAGCGAGCCGAACGGGTCCTGGAAGACGGCCTGCACCGCACGCCGGAGCGGCGCCAGCCCGCTTCCCGTCACCCGCGTCACGTCCGCGCCGTCGAAGCGGATTGTTCCGGCCGTGGGTTCGACGAGGCGCAGGACCGCGCGGCCGAGCGTGGTTTTCCCGCATCCGCTTTCGCCGACGACGCCAAGCGTCTCGCCCACGCCGATTTCCAGATCGACGCCGTCGACTGCCCGCAGCGTGCGCGCGGTTGCGCCAAACGCGCTCGACCCGACCGGGAAATGGACCGAGAGGCCTTTTGTTTCGAGCAGCGGCTTCATGGCGCCATCGACGCGAGACCGGTTTCGTCGGCCCGCCAGCAGCGCACCTTGCGGCCGTCCGCCGA
>JAYRKO010000117.1:0-6964 GCA_041905745.1 Tagaea sp.
TGTGCACATGCAAAAATCTGCGAAAACAGCATTGCTGCGTCGCAACATTAACGAGCTTAGTTTTCTGATTTCATTCTTACATTTTCGTATCGCATCACAGCGCAGTCAGGCCGGCCTTCCCCGGCCGGCGCTGCCAGACCGGAGGCCCGACCATGAAGACGCTTTCCGCCGACCGACTTGCCGAACGTCCGGCCAGGTACGAACTCGAACACGCCGCGCGCATCGAGCGCGCCATGGCGATGGCCGAACTGATCGCCGACGTCGTCGTCGCGATCGACCGCGGCGTGCGCCGCGCGGTGCGCGCCTTCGCGCGCTGGATCGAAATCCAGGACACGATCGCCGACCTCGAGCGTCTGGACGATCGCTGCCTTGCCGACATCGGCATCGAGCGCGAGGAAATCCCGACCTTCGCGACCGGCCATCAGGCGCGCCACGACGCCGACGGCCATCTCTACGTCGCGGGTGCCGCACCCGTCGCCGCGAACGCGCCGCGCGCCAAGGTCGTCGCCGCCTGATCGGGATGCCGCCGGCCTAGCCGGCGGGAAAGCGCAGGACGAAGGTCGTGCCGTTGCCCGGCACGGATTCGACCGCGAAGCTGCCGCGCTGCCGCTCGACCAGCGTGCGCACGACCCAAAGCCCGATGCCCGGGCCCGAGCCGCTTGCCGTCATCGGGCTGCCGGCGTGAAGGAAGGGTTCGCCGATGCGCCCGGCGATTTCGGCCGGCAGGCCGGGCCCGTCGTCGGCCACGCGGACCTCGATCCAGCCGTCCGCGCGCGCGAACGTCACGCGCACATGTCCGTCCGGCGGCACGTAGCGCGCCGCGTTTGCGAGCAGCGCCTTGAAGATCTGCTGGAGCGCGCGCCGGTTCAGCCGCACCGGCCCGCCGCAATCGCCCGCCGTCTCGAACGCGATGCGGCGCTGCGCGAAGGCGAACGACAGCTCGGCCGCCGCCCGCTCGACGATCGCGCGCGGATCGACATCCTCGCCCTCCAGCGGCAGGTGGCTCGAACCCAGCTCGGCGGCGTCGAGCAGTTCGTCGACGAGCGCCACCAGCCGCTCGCCGCTGCCCACGATATTGCCGGCATATTCGCGCGTGCGCGGGCCCGTCGCCTCGACATAGCCGCCGCGGATCGTCTCGGCGAATCCCATGACGGCGTTGAGCGGCGTGCGCAGCTCGTGGCTCATGTTCGCGAGGAACGCGGACTTGGCGCGGTTGGCCGTCTCGGCCTCGGCCCGCGCGCGCTGCGCGCGCGTGCGCGCGCGTTCGGCCACGATGCGCCGGGCGGTCGCGATGCGCCGCAGCCGGTGCGAGCGGCCGGCCTGGTACATGCCCATCAGGCCCAGTGCGGCCAGCGCCAACGATCCGGCGGCGGCCGCGCGGAAGGGCGTGCGCGCGATCTCGGCCGCGCGCGCTTCGAGATCGGCCTCGGCGATCGTGGCGACGGCAAGGAAGGGCAGGTTGCGCACGCGGCGGAACGCGACGATGCGGCGCAGCCCGTCGACGCGGCTCGACGCCACCTCGAAGACGGCGGCGGTCGACTGCGGATAATGGCGCCACACGGCGGCGTCGGCGGTCGACCGGCCGACCGGCATGTCGAGGTTCGCCGCGCGCGCGAACAGCACGCGATCGAGCCGGTGCAGCGCGATCGTGCCGTTTGGCCCCAGCCGCGCGTCGTGCAGCATCCGCTCGACATGGCCGTAATCGAGCGTCACGGCGACGATACGCGCGGTGCGCCGGTCGTCGCCGTCGATCTGGCGCGAGACCGCGATGCGCGGGGCCCCGCTCGACGAACCGGCGAAGGGCAGGCTGATGTAGGGCAGCCGCGTGGGATCGGCATGGTGGAAGACGACGTTCTCGTTCGCCGTCCCGTCGAAGGGCCGCATGCCGGCAAGCGTCGTGACCGTGCCGTGGCCGTTCGCCTCGAGCAGCGCCACCGACGTGATCTCGGGGTGCGAGGCCTGCAGGCTTTCGAGGATTTCGCGAAACCGGTGCGAGGGGTCGGCCATCGCCAGCGCGTCGACCGCGCGGTCGAGCGCCACGAGCGTCACGTCGAAGATGCGCGCGGTCTCGCCGTCGATCAGGGTGGCGACCTGGAAGGCATCCTCGCGCGCCTTCTCGTGGTCGCGCGCGCGGGCGATCTCGACGCTCACGAGCACGAAGGTCCACAGCATCGCCACGGCGCACAGCGCCAGCGCCAGGACCAGCAACGAGCCCGGATCGGACGGGAACAAGCGCTTCGTCCGGTTGCGCAGCGCCAACGGAAATTCCTCTCGGCTGTGGCCGCGACGGCCGTCCGATCAGAATAATATATGGTGAAAAACGGACCGCAATACCGGACACCGCATCAGGCGGCGACGTGGCCTTCCGCTGCCGTGTCGGTCGGGAAGCGCATCACGAACGTCGCTCCGCCGCCCGGCGTCGCTTCGACCGCAAGATTTCCGCCCTGCCGTTCGACGAGCGTGCGCACGACCCACAGCCCCACGCCGGCTCCGGTCTCGCTTGCGGTCATCGCGTTCTCGTTCTGCAGGAACGGTTCGCCGATGCGCGCGGCAAACTCCGGCGACAGGCCGGGGCCGTCGTCCGCGACGCGGATCTCGGCGACGTTGCCCGCGCGGGCGAGGGTCACGCGCACCGATCCGTCGACCGGCGCATGGCGTGCGGCGTTGGAAAGCAGGCTTTTGAGGATCTGCGAAAGCGCACGGCGGTTGAGCCGCACGTCGGGTCCGCAGTCGCCCGACGTTTCGAACGCGATGCGGCGCTGCGCGAACACGAAGGACAGGCGCTCGGCCGCCTTGGCGACGGCGGCGGGCAGGTCGATCTCCTGGCGTTCGAGCGTCGCGTCGGTCGTGCCCAGTTCGGTGGCGTCGAGCAGCTCGTCGACGAGCATCAGCAGCCGTTCGCCGCTTTCCGAGATGTTGCCCGCGTATTCGCGCGTGCGCGGACCGACGGGCTCGATGAAGCCGCCGCGGATCGTCTCGGCGAAGCCCATCACGGCGTTGAGCGGCGTGCGCAGCTCGTGGCTCATGTTCGCAAGGAACGTGGACTTGGCGCGGCTCGCCATTTCGGCGCGCATGCGCGCCTTGGCTTCGCGCTCGGCCGCGCGCTCGGCCTTGATCTGCCGGGCGATCGACATGCGCTGCAGGCGATGCGAGCGGCCGGCCTGGTACATGCCAATCAGGCCCAGCGCCGTCAACGCCAGCGACGCGAGGCCCGCGGCGGCATGGGGCGCTTGCGCGATCTCTTCCGCGCGCGCGTCGAGGTCGACCTGCGCGACCGTGACGACCGCAACGAGCGGCAGGTGCGGCACCTGCCGGTACGACGCGATGCGGCTGAGCCCGTCGACGAGGCTCGGGCCCGTCTCGAACTGGCCGTAGTCGAGATGCGCGTAGTGCTTCCAAAGGAGCAGGCCGGCCGTCGAAGCGCCGACCGCGACCGGCATGCTCGGCACGGCCGCGAACATCCGCTTGTCCAGACGGTGCAGTCGCACCGTGCCGTTCTGGCCGATGCGCGCATCGTGCAGGATGTGTTCGACGAACGCATAGTCGAGCGTGATCGCGACGAAGCCTGCGAAGCCTCCCGCGTCGTCGTTCAGGCGCCGCGCGATGGCGATCTGCGCGATGTCGCGCGCGCGGCCGCGGAAGGGCAGGGACAGGAAGTGTTCGCGCGTATCGTTGGCCGAAAGGAACTGGAACGATTCGCCCTCGCGCGCGTCGACGATATGCACCCCGTCGCGCGTCACCACGCGTCCGCGGCCGTCCGGCCCGACCAGCCCGAGCGAGGAGATTTCGGGGTGCGCGGCGTCGAGATCGGCAAGGATGCGCGCGAAGCGGTCGAGCGTGTCGGCACGGTCGAGCGCGTCCTCCGCGCGGCGCAGCGAGGCGATGGCGACCTCGAAGGTCTGCCCGATGTCGCTGCCGACCATTTCGACGGTGTGGGCCGCTTCGGCGCGCGCCTTCTCGCCGTCGGCGACCTGCAGCGAGCGGACGGCGAAGGTGACGAATGTCCACAACAGGCCGATGGCGCACGCCGTCAATACCAGAACCAGCAATGATCCCGGATCCGACCTCAAGAGTCGTTTGCGCAGCGTGCGGACGGCCAACCGAGTTTCCCCCGACCTCGACCGGGATGGTCGGACCGAATTGGCTAAAAAATAGTGAAACGAAATAAGAAAAATTTATTCAACTGACATGCCCCTGCGGCCAGTTGCCGCGCGGGGGCTCGATCTGGCCGCCGTCAGGCTCCGATACCGCGCCATTCCCCGCACCAGTCGGTGTCGAAGGTCGTCGCGGTCGCGCTGTTGACGCGGATTCCGGTCCAGACCGGTGTCGGCGGAAAGCGGCGGCACAGTCCGATCGCGCCCGGCCCGTCGCCGGCCGGGCGGGGATTGGGCGGCGGCATCCAGAAGGCGCAGTTCGAACAGCGTTGCGTCGTGGCCGGTTTCATGGCGTCCGCCTCCCGCGTGCGCGCCGCCTTTCGGGCGTCGCGATCAACCTATCACGGAACGATGAAGCCGATCACGTCGTTGACGAAGGGCAGGTTCTCGGCCGCCAGCGCGTCGATGATCACGTTCTTGGCGGGGATCGACCACAGCAGCAGCGCCATGATGTGCGTCACCTCCGCGCGCCCGAAAGGCAGCAGCAGCCGCTCGAACGACATCAGCAGGCCCGACTTCATGGTCCGGTGGCCGGTCGAATAGAACGGCCGGCGGCGCGCGATCGCCGCCTCGTAGCAGTCGACGATGGCCTGCGAATAGGCAGGCGGGATCACCTCGGTCAGATGCCGGCCGGTGTAGTTGATGCCGTCCGCCTGCACGGCGTTCGATCCGTGCACGCGGAAGCGGAACAGCCGCTTGCCGTGCGCGTCGCGCTCGACTTCGTAAAGGATCAGGTCGGGCCACCACGCGACGAGTTCCTCGGCCAGGAAATCGGCGCGCGCGGGCATGTCGCGCGGTCCGCGGCGGGTGCGCCACCACTCGTAAAGGGCGCGCGCACGGGGGGCGGCAATCGCGTCGGGCGAAAGGTCGGGAGCGGCGTCGGGCGTAACGGAAGGCTTGGTCATTGCGAAGCGGGAGAATGCGACGAACTCGTTAATAAAATCGTAGGACCGCGTGCGCCCCCGTCCGCGCTAGGATTTCGACAGATGGATCTGCCCAGCATCATGGATTTCGCCGCCCACGGCGTCGATCCGGGCCACTACGCCCGCCTCGGCGAAAGCTGGTCGCTGGCCGTGGCCGACGTCGTCGGCAGCACGAAACTTGCGGCCGCGGGCCGGGACCGCGACGTGAACTTCGTCGCCGGCGGGGCGGTCGCCGTGCTGTCGCACGCCGTGCGCCGGCCGGGCGAGGCGGTCGCCTGCCAGTTCGGCGGCGACGGCGCCATTGCCGCCGTGCCGCCCGAGCGCATCGAGGAAACGCGCGCGGCGCTCGCGGCGCTGACGCACTGGGCGAAGGCGGAATACGGCATCGACCTGCGCGTGGGGCTCGTGCCGGTGGGGGCGTTGCGCGCCGCCGGCCTCGACGTGTTCGCGGCCCTGCAGGATTTCGGCAACGACAACGCATTCGGCCAGTTCCTCGGCGACGGCGTGACGGCGGCCGACGCGTGGGTGAAGGCCGACGCGAAATGGCACGTGCCGGCAAGGGAAGGGCCGCTGCCCGGTCTCGAAGGGCTCTCGTGCCGCTGGCGACCGGTGCCGCCTTCGCGCGGCACGATCCTGTGCGTGATCTTCGATCCGGTCGCACCGGGGGCGGCGGGCATCGCCACGCTCGCGCGCGTGATGGGCGAGATCGAGCGCATCGTTCCCGTCGTCGACGCGGCCCCGCTGGGCGACGGCGGCCGGCTCGAACCCAAGGGCGTGCCCTCGTGGCGTTCGCTGTGGCTCGAAGCCAAGGCGCAGCCGCGCGGCCGGCGCGCGCTGCGAGTCGCGACGGCGATCGCGGGCGCCGCCATCATCAGCTTCGCGCATCTGTTCGGCGGCAGGATCGGCGCGATCGACGTCGGCACCTACCGGCGCGGCATGGCCGAACGTTCCGACTACCGCAAGACCGCCGGCGGGCCGCGCCTCGTCCTCGACGTGTCGGCCGAGGAGGCCGACCGGATCGAGGCGATGCTCGCGCGCGTCGAGGCGGCGGGCGAGATCCGCTTCGGCACCTCGCGCGCCGATTCGACGACGATCACCTGCCTCGTGGGCGATTTCCTCGCCGACAGGCACGTGCATTTCGTCGACGGCGCGGGCCTCGGCTTCTGGCGCGCGGCCGAGGTGCTGAAGGCGAAGCTGCGAAAGGCGGCGGCCTAGCCGCGCCCGATGAACGGCATCTTCGTCGCCATCACGGTGACGAACTGGATGTTCGCGTCGAGCGGCAGCGAGGCCATCATCGCGACGGTCTTGCCGACGTTGCCCGCGTCCATCGTGGGCTCGACCGCCATCGTGCCGTTGGCCTGCGGCACGCCCTTGGCCATGCGCGCGGTCATCTCGGTGGCGGCATTGCCGATGTCGACCTGGCCGCAGGCGATGTCGTACTTGCGCCCGTCGAGCGAGGTCGAGCGCGTGAGGCCGGTGACCGCGTGCTTGGTCGCGGTGTAGGCGACCGAGCCGGGGCGCGGCACGTGGGCCGAGATCGAGCCGTTGTTGACGATGCGCCCGCCCATCGGCTTCTGGTCCTTCATCAACCGGAAGGCCGCGCGCGTGCAGTAGAACATCCCGTTCAGGTTCACGTCGACGATCGAGCGCCACTGCTCGGGCGTCACGTCCTCGATCGACGTCGCGGGCAGGCCGGCGCCCGCGTTGTTGAACAGGAAGTCGAGCCGGCCGAACTTCGCCTTCGTCTTGGCGAACAGCGCGTCGACCGCCTTGTCGTCGGACACGTCGGCGGGGGCGACCAGCGATTCGTTCTTCAGCAGCTTCGCCGTCGCCTCCAGCGCGTCCGCGCGCCGGCCGACGAGCACGAGGTTGAAGCCGTCCGCATCC
>JAYRKO010000118.1:0-6951 GCA_041905745.1 Tagaea sp.
CCCGCCCTCGGCCGCGGTCGTGCCGGGCCTGCTCGACGGGCTCGAAAACGTCGAACGCCTGATGGCGCGCTGGCTGCCGCGCGCCGACCAGCCGGCCAAGAAGCGCGCGCTGACGCGCTGAAACCCCGACGAAGCGCGAAATTCCGCCGCCCGCCCGACGGGGCTTGACGTGCGGTTTATATTTCGATATTCGTAGAAATATGGAAATGACAGATCACGTCGCGGCGCTGGCCGCGCTTGCACAGGAACATCGGCTCGAGGTGTTTCGCCTGCTCGTCCAGGCGGGACCGGGCGGCCTTCCGGCCGGCCAGCTCGCCGAGCGGCTCGGCATCGCGCCCAACACGCTCACCTTCCATCTCGACCGGCTGCGTGCCGCCGATCTCGTCGACGCGCGCCGCGAGGGCCGCTCGATGATCTACGCCGCCCGCTACGCGCGGATGAACGCGCTGGTCGGATTCCTCACCGAAAACTGCTGCCGCGGCGTCGGCGCATCCTGCGCGCCGAAGTCCCCGCGTCCCGCCGCCACCCGAACGAAGGAGTCCGCATGAACATCGCCGATCTTCCCGTCGCCGTAATCGGCGCCGGCCCCGTAGGCCTCGCTGCCGCCGCCCATCTGCACGCGCGCGGCCTGCCGTTTCGCATCTTCGAGGCGGGCGACACCGCCGGCACGCACGTACGCGCGTGGGGCCATGTGCGCGTCTTCTCGCCGTGGCGCTACAACGTCGACGCCGCGGCGGCGAAGCTGCTGCGCGCGAGCGGCTGGGTCGCGCCGCCCGACGGCGAACTGCCCACGGGCGCCGAGATCCACGAGCGCTATCTGGCGCCGCTCGCCGCGCTGTTCGCCGGCATGGGCGCGCTGGAGACGGGCGTGCGCGTGCGCGCGGTCTCGCGCTGGGGCGTCGACAAGGTCGTCACGCGCGGGCGCGAAAACCATCCCTTCGCGCTCGCGGTCGTCGAGAAGGGCGGGGCCGAGCGCATCGTGCTGGCCCGCGCCGTGATCGACGCGTCGGGCACCTTCGCCAACCCGAACCCGATGGGTACGTCGGGCTTGCGGCTTCCGGGCGAGGACCGCTTCGCCGAGCGCATCGTCTACGGCATCCCCGACGTGCTCGGGCGCGAGCGCGCTGCCTATGCGGGCCGGCGCGTGCTCGTCATCGGCGGCGGCCATTCGGCGGCCAACGTCCTGCTCGATCTCGGCCGTCTCGCCGAAGAGGACGCCTGCCTGTCGGTCGCCTGGGCGATCCGCGGCGACAATCCGTCCAAGGCGTTCGGCGGCGGCGAAGCGGACAAGCTCGAGGCGCGCGGCCGGCTCGGCATGGACCTCAAGCGCTTCGCCGATTCTCGCAAGCTCGCCATCGAAACGGGTTTCGGCGCCACCGCACTTGCCGAGCGCGACGGCGGTCTCGTCGTGCGCAGCGGCGAACGCGAGATCGGGCCGTTCGACCGGATCGTCGTGTGCACCGGCCAGCGGCCCGACACGGCGCTGACGCGCGAGCTGCGCCTCGATCTCGATCCGTGGCTGGAAAGCGCACGCGCGCTCGGCCCGATGATCGATCCCAACCTGCATTCGTGCGGCACCGTGCGCCCGCACGGCTACCGCGAACTCGCCCATCCCGAACCCGGCTATTTCGCCGTCGGCATCAAGAGCTACGGTCGCGCACCGACATTCCTGATGGCGACGGGCTACGAGCAGGTCCGTTCGATCGCCGCCCATCTCGCGGGCGACGAGGCGGCCGCACTGGACGTGCAGCTCGAGCTGCCGGAAACCGGCGTGTGCGCGATCCCGGCGGCGGAAGAAGAAGCCGATTGCGGCTGCGCGCCGACGCCGGCGGCCAAGGCGGCGGCGACGGCCTGCTGCGGGCCGAAGGCGAAGGCGGTCGTGCCGGCCGAAGAGGCGGGCTGCGGCTGCGCGCCCACGCCCCACGCGCTCGCCGAGGCTTCGTGCTGCGACGCGCTGGCGCGGAAGTGACGGCCGAGGGTCCGCGCACCGACCCCGTCCTCGTTTCGGCGATCGGGACCGGCCAGATCATCGCGTGGGGCACGACGTTCTATCTGCTGGGCGTGCTCGCACCGCTCGTCGTGGCCGAGACCGGCTGGCGCTACGACGCGACCGTGGGCGGCATGTCGGTGGGCATGTTCGTCGCCGGGCTCGTGTCGCCGCGCGTCGGCCGGCTGATCGCGCATCGCGGCGGCCGGCCGGTACTCGCGACGAGCTCGCTCGTCATCGCGGCGGGGCTGGCCGGCATCGGCCTGTCGCAGGGCTACGCCGCCTATCTCGCGGCCTGGGTCGTCGTGGGCGTGGGCATGGGGGCCGGGCTCTACGATGCCGCGTTCTCGACGCTGGGCGTCGTCTACGGCACGAAGGCGCGCACCGCGATCACCGGCGTCACGCTGTTCGGCGGTTTCGCCAGCACTGTGTGCTGGCCGCTGTCGGCGCTGCTGGCGGAGCATTACGGCTGGCGGGGTGCCTGCTTCGCTTTCGCGCTCGCGCATCTGTGCATCGCGTTCCCGCTCTATCTTCTGTTCGTGCCGCGCCGCATGCGCGCGGCGGACGGCTCGATGCCCGCTCCGCCGAAGGAGGCGCATCTGAGCGCCGAGGAGGCGCCGACCTTCGCGCTGCTGGCCCTCGTCCTGACGATCGGTTCGGCCGTGCTGTCGAACGTCGGCACGCATCTGCTGACGCTGCTGCAGGCAAGCGGCATCGAGCTTGCAGCGGCGGTGGCGCTGGGCGCAATCGTCGGCCCCAGCCAGGTCGGCGCGCGGCTCGCCGAGATGTTTTTGGGCCGTCGGCGCCATCCGGTTTGGACGCTCGTCGTTTCGGTCGTGCTGCTTGCCGCTTCGACGGCGATGCTGCTGTTCGACCTGCCGGTCCCCGCACTTGCGATCGCGCTCTACGGCATCGGCAACGGCATCGGCTCGATCGCGCGCGGGACGGTGCCGCTCGCGCTCTTCGGCAGCGAACGCTACGCGATCCTGATGGGACGCATCGCGCTGCCCTATCTCATTGCGATGGCGGTCTCGCCGTTCGTGGGCGGGGCGGTCTTCCAGTACGGGGGCGCGACGTGGACCTACGGCCTGATCGCGGGCCTGTCCTTCGTCAGTCTCGTGCTGACGGCGGCACTGGTCTATCGGGTGCGCCACCTTCTGCACGCGCCGGCGCACTAGGTTCGCGCAGCAGCCAGCCCGCGAGCGCGTGGGCGAGTACGAAGCCCGCGATCTCGGCGAGCGCGAAGGCGGGCACGTCGACCGGACGGATGCCGGCGAAGCTGTCGGTGAGCGAACGGGCGAGCGCCACCGCCGGGTTCGCGAACGACGTCGACGACGTGAACCAGTACGCCGCCGCGATGTAGAGCGCCACGAGCCACGCGACGCCGGCCGCCGCGAAGCGTCGCGCGGCAAGGATCGTCAGGCCGAGACCGAAGGCGGCCACGATCTCCGCGAACCATTGCGCGCCGCCGGTACGCATCTTCGTCGATGCCTCGAGCAGCGGCAGCCCGAACATGACCTGCGCGGCCATCGTGCCCGCGATGCCGCCCGCGACCTGCGCCAACGCGTAGAGGGCGGCCGTGCGCCGGGTCATTTCGCCGCGCAGCACGAACAGCAGCGAGACGCCGGGATTGAAATGCGCGCCCGAGACGGGGCCGAGGCACGCGACCAGCACGACGAGGATGGCCGCCGTCGCCAGCGTGTTGGCGAGCAGGGCGAGGGCGGCGTCTTGCGTGCCGCGTTCGGCCATGATGCCCGAGCCGACGACCGTCGCCACGAGGAACGCGGTGCCGAGCGTTTCGGCCGCCAGACGCCGGCGCAGGTCGAACTCCGCCACCGCGTTCAGCCCTTCAGCCGGCCGATGTCGCGCAGCTTCGCCTGCAGCGAGATGCCGCGCAGCGCGTCCAAGGGCAGGGCGGCGAATGCGGCGATGCGCGCGCCCAGCGTGCGGTAGGTTTCGTTGAAGGCGGCCGCGATCTCGGCGTCCGTCCCGGTCGCGCGCGACGGGTCGGGCACGCCCCAATGCGCCGTCACCGGCTGGCCCGGCCAGACCGGGCACATTTCGCCCGCCGCGTCGTCGCACACGGTGAACACGAAATCGAGCGGCGGCGCGCCGGTCGCGGCGAACTCGCCCCACGACTTGGAGCGCAGGCCGGCCGTGTCGTGGCCCAGCGTCGCCAGCAGTTTCAGCGCGTGCGGATTGATCCGGCCGCTCGGGTGGCTGCCCGCGCTGTGCGCGACGAATTTGCCCGCACCCGCCTTGTTCAGGATCGCCTCGGCGATCACCGAACGCGCCGAGTTGTGCGTGCACAGGAACAGGACGTCAAAGGGACGCGCGGGCACGGGGCTTCCTCCGTCGTTTCGGCGGGCAGCAGGGGGCGAGATCGGCCAGCAGCGGCGCGCAGATTTCCGCGCGCCCGCCGCAGCAATCGCCCGTCAGGAAGTTCATCAGCGCGCGCAGCCCGTCGAGCCGGAAGCGGTAGTTCATCGCGCGGCCCTGCCGCTCGACCGCCAGCAGGCCCGCGCGCGTCAGGATCGCGAGATGCGTGGACATCGTGTTGTGCGGCACCGCGCAGGCCTTCGCGAATTCGCCGGCCGGCAGCGCATCGGGAAAGGCGCGCACCGCAAGACGGAACGCGTCGAGCCGCGTGGGCTGGGCAAGGGCGGCAAGCGCTTCGACCGCACCCGAATCGTCGATATGTCGAGACATATCGACATGATAAGCGCGGGTCCCCGCCGTGCGGAAGCCCGCCCGCCCACCGTCACGGAAATTTCACGAAACGCTAGCGTGCCGACTTCGCGATGAGCGAGGTCGTGCTCTGGCCGGCGACGAGCTTGGCGAGCACCACGCGTCCGCCCCAGCTTTCGACTTCCTTGGCGCCGACGACCTTGTCCTTGGTGTAGTCGGCCCCCTTCACCAGCACGTCGGGCTTGAGCGCGCGGATCGCTTCCATCGGCGTGTCCTCGGCGAAGATCACGACGAGGTCGACATGGCCGAGCGAGCCCAGCACGGAAGCGCGCGCGGTCTCGCCCTGCACGGGGCGGTCGGCGCCCTTCAGGCGCTTGACCGACGCGTCGGAATTGAGGCCGACGACGAGCCGGTCGCACGCGGCGCGCGCCTGGCCGATCAGCGAGACGTGGCCGGGATGCAGCAGGTCGAAGCAGCCGTTGGTGAAGCCGATCTTCAGGCCCTGCCGGCGCCAGCGGCCCACTTCGTCGATCGCCTGTTCGAGCGTGACGACCTTGTCCTCGCCCGAGGCGAGGTCGTCGTGGCGCATTGCGCGCACCAGATCGGCCGAATAGGCGACGGCCGTGCCCACCTTGGCGACGACGACGGCCGCCGCGACCGAGGCGAGGCGTGCCGCGCTGTCGAGACCGATGCCGCCGGCGATGGCGGTGGCGAGCGTCGCGATGACCGTGTCGCCCGCGCCCGAAACGTCGATGACGTCGCGTGCCAGCGCGGGCAGGTGCAGCGACTTGCCGCGCGGGCGCACGACGCTCATCCCGTCGGCACCGCGCGTCACGACGACGGCTTCGGCCTCGGTCAGCTTCAGGATCTTGCGTGCGGCGAGTTCCACGCTGCGGTCGTCGGCGACCGGCATGCCGCTGGCCGCGGCAAGCTCGCGCGCATTGGGCGTCAGGATCGTGGCGCCCTTGTAGCGCGAATAGTCGCTGCCCTTCGGGTCGACGATGACGGTGCGCCCGGCGGCCTTGGCGGCGTGCACGATTGTCGCGATCTCGCGCGGGATCAGCAGGCCCTTGGCGTAGTCGGAGATGGCGACGACCGCGCAGTCCTTCATCGCCTGGCACACGAGGCGCGCGGCGTCCTCGGCGATCGGGTCGCTGACGGGCTCGGCTGTCTCGCGGTCGGCGCGCAGCATCTGCTGGTGGCCTGCGATGTAGCGGGTCTTGATCGTCGTGGCGCGGTTGCGCTCGACCAGCAGATGCGGCTCGACGCCGGCAAGTTCGCCCACGAGGCCCATGACCTCGCGCCCGGCCTGGTCCTGGCCGACGACCGACACGAATTCGACCGCACCGCCCAGTCCTACGATGTTGCGCACGACGTTGCCGGCACCGCCCAGCATCGATTCCTCGCGCGCGATGCGCACGACCGGGATCGGCGCTTCGGGCGAGATTCGATCGGCCGTGCCGTAGACGAAACGGTCGAGCATCAGGTCGCCGACGACGGCGACGCGGGCCCCCTTCAGCTTGGGGACGAGGGCGGCGAGTTCGGTGTTGAGGGTCATGCCGCCTCGAACGGATCGGGGCCGTCGGCGATGCCCAGCGCCTGCTCGATGCCCCCGCACATCATCTGGCCGAGCGTGATGTGCATTTCCTGGATGCGCGCGGTCGTGTCCGACGGCACGACGAGGCAGATGTCGGCCATCGCCTTCGCCTTGCCGCCGCCCTTGCCGGTGAGGCAGGCGGTGGCGATGCCCAGCTTCTTCGCGACCTTGAACGCCTCCAGCACGTTGGGCGAGACGCCCGACGTCGTGATGCCGATCGCGAGGTCGCCTGCCTTGCCCAGCGCCTCGATCTGGCGCGAGAACAGGCGCTGGAAGCCGATGTCGTTGGGGATTGCGGTCAGCGCCGAGCAGTCGGTCGTGAGCGCGATGGCCGCCAGCGCGGGGCGGTTCTTGACGTAGCGCACGGTCAGTTCGGTCGCGAGGTGCTGGGCGTCGGACGCCGAGCCGCCGTTGCCGAAGAAGAAGATCTTGTTGCCGTTGCGGATCGTCGCGACGGCCTGCGCCAGCAGCTTCGCGAATTCGGCCTTGAGCGCGCGGTGGGTCGCTTCGGCGACGGCGCGGTGCTCGACGAATTCGGACTCGTAGAAGCGGTCGGTGTCGAAGGATTGGCTCATGGCTTCCGTGCTCGTGCGGCCCCGGCGAGGATCGTCTCGAATCGCGCGGCGATGGCCGAAATATCGAAGGTCTTCGCCGCATAGTCCAGCGCCTTGGCGCCCAT
>JAYRKO010000119.1:0-6878 GCA_041905745.1 Tagaea sp.
GTCGCGCTCATTTCAATCGGCCTGCTGGTCGCGTTGCGTTTGGGAGTGAAGCTCCATGGCTGACCTGGTCGTCGAGGATCTGCGGATCAGGCTCGGCGGAAACGACATCCTGCGCGGCGTGTCGCTCGAACTGAAGCGGGGCGAAGTCGCGGCCCTGCTGGGCCCGTCGGGCTCGGGCAAGACGACGCTGCTGCGCGCGGTCGCGGGGCTCGAGCAGCCCTATGCCGGCCGCATCACGGTCGCGGGCAAGCCGGTGTTCGACGGTGCCGCGGGCCTGCTGGTCCCGACCGAGGAGCGCGGGCTCGGCTTCGTGTTCCAGTCCTACGCGCTGTGGCCCCACCGCACGGTCGAGGAGAACGTCGCCTACGGCCTCAAGCTGCGCGGCACGTCGCCGGCCGACCGGCAGGCGGCGGTCAAGCGCACACTCGAAAGCCTCGGTCTCGGCGCGCTCGGCCACCGCTATCCGCACGAGCTTTCCGGCGGCCAGCAGCAGCGCGTGGCGATCGCACGCTCGCTCGTCTACGGGCCGTCGGTCGTGCTGCTCGACGAGCCGCTTTCCAACCTCGACGCCAAGCTGCGCGAGGAAGCGCGTGCGTTCCTCAAGGAACTGATCGAACGCGAGAACCTCGCGGCGCTGATGGTCACGCACGACCAGGGCGAGGCGCTGGCGATCGCAAACAACATCCTGCTGCTGAACCACGGCGTGGTCGAACAGTCGGGCACGCCGCAATCGATGTACGGCGGACCCAAGACGCTGTTCGTGGCCGAGTTCATGGGCTCGAACAACCGCATCGACGGCACGCTCGCCTCGGTGTCGGGCGGTCGGGCGCAGTTGCGCGCGGGCGGCACGACGCTCGAAGGGATCGCGCGCTGCGAGGCGGGCAAGACCGGACAGGCCGGATCGGCCGTGGCGCGGGTCGAGGCGCTGCGGTTCGTCGACGGCGGCGGGCCGAACCGGCTCCATCTCGAACTCGTGACGTCGATGTATCTGGGCAACGTGTGGGAACACGTGCTGCGCGGCGCGGGCGTCAACGTGCGCGTCCACAGTGCCGGCCCGCTGGCGGGCGCGAAGGCGCACTGGGTCGAAATTCCGGCCGACGCGCTCTGGATCTTCTGACGTTCAGGTGCGCGCGCCGTTGGCGCGGCCGACCCACAGCGTGGCGCTCTCGGCGCCGTAATCCTCGGCGTGCGGCAGGTCGCGCGGGATTTCGCACTGGTCGCCGGGCTTGAGGTCGATCGTGCGGCCTTCCATGGTCATTTTCAGGCCGCCGCGCGCAACGATCAGGCGCGCGTCGAACGGATGCGTGTGCGTGCCCGTCGCCAGCGAGGGCGCCCATTCGCGCACGAGCGTTTCGTCGTAGCCGTCGGCTTTGGCGCGCGCGGCGAATTCCTCGAAGGTCGCGGGCTTCATGCCCGCAGTATAGGCCGTCAGACGGCCAGCGCCAACGCCTCGCGTCGGTGGTCGGCGACGGCCACGCGCCGTTGCCCCCGCGCACCCACGAGCCCGACCGAGCCCATCAGCCAGTCCGACGGCGGGCGCAGCGCGATGCGGTGCCCGCGCTCGGCCAGCGCGTCCAGCTCGCGCGCGGGCATGCGCGCCTCGACGGCGACCTGCGCGCCGCCGATGAAGCTCCAGCGTGGAGCGGCCAGGGCGGCGTCCATGCGCGCGGGATCGCGCATCAGCGCGACGGCGACCTGAAGATTCGTCTGCGTCTGCGCCTGCGCGCCCGGCGTGCCGAAGGCGAAGCTGCCTTCCTCGGGATGCGACATCAGGATGCCGACCAGCGTGTGGCGCGGGCGTCGGCCGGGCACGGGCGCGTTGTCGCCCGAACCGAATGCGGCGCCGCGGTCGTTCGACAGCCAGCCGTTCTTCGCGAGAACGCGCCCGCCGAACGGGCGGTAGAGCGAATGGATCAGCGTGCAGACGGTGCCGTCGGCATCGACCGCCGCGACCTGCGTCGTCTCGCCGTAGTTGCGCGACATCGCGGGGCCTTCGCCCGCGCGATGGTCGATCGTCTCGCGGCACCCGCGCATCTGTGCGGGCGCCAGCAGGCCCTTGGCGTAGCCGTGCGGATCGTTGCCGTCGCGAAGGCCGCCGAGCCCGGCATAGGCGCGCTTGTACGCCTCGATCAGCATGTGCGTGCGGTGGACGGGGTCGTCCTCGCGCACGCTGTCGGCGCCGGCGATCCCCAGTGCGGCAAGCGTGCCGACGGCCTGGCTCAGCGGCGGCTGGCCGTAGACGGTCCACGCGCCGAAGGAAAGGGCGAGGGCGGCTTCTTCGTCCGCGCGGAAGGCCAGCGCCTCCGCTTCGCCCACGTTCGCGCCGCTCGTGCGCCAGTCGGCCGTCGCCGCGGCGATCTCGCCGTCCGCGCGGCCGGCCTTGCGCCAGCCCGCGAGACTGTCGGCAAGGCCCGGCACGCCCAGCCGTTCGCCGGTGCGCGGCAGGCGGCCGCCGTTGGCGGCGGAAAGCTGGCGACGCAAGGCACCATCGGGCAATGCCTGAAGCTGCTTGTCGAGCCGCGCACCCACGGCCGTGCCGCGGCGCGCCAGCGCCTCGGCCGGTGCCAGTGCCGCGTCGAGCCCGAGCCGGCTGACGCTGCCGGCCAGATGCGCGAAGGCCGCCGGCGCGCCGGGGACGAGACCGTAGCCCGCGCGCTCGGCCTCGCTTGCCGGATGCGCGTAGTTCGCCGGTGCCGGGCCGCCGCCGTTGACGGCCGAAACCTTGCCGTCGGGCGTGCGCCACAGCGCGAATAGATCGCCGCCGGGCCCGCACATGTCGGGCATCGCGGCCCAGTCGCACGCGGCCATGGCAAGGCACGCGTCGATCGCCGAGCCGCCGGCCGCCAGCGCGTTGGCGCCGGCCAGCGTCGAGGCCGGATGGCCGGCGACGGCCGCACCGCCGAAACCGGCGGCAACGCGGCCCGAACCGTAATCGAAGCCGCTCATCGGGCGAAGGCGGGCGTAGCGCCGCCCGTGGGCTTGCGCATGGCGTCGAGCATCGCGCGCAGGTCGTCGATGTCGGCAAGGCGCGGGTTCATGCGGACCTGACCCGAACGCGAAGCGGCCTGCGCCACTTTCTCGCGCGCGTCGGCATCGGGAACGTAGAGATCGAGCGAAAGATCGAGGTCGAGCGCGTGGCGCACCTTCGACATCGCGCTTGCCGCATCGGGCGTGCCGAAGATGGCGGCGATCGTGTCGCCCTTGGCGCCCAGCGCCGGCCGGTTGAAGGCCGTGACGACGGGCAGTGCCAGCGCATTGCCCAGTCCGTGCGCGACATGGTGCAGCGCGCCCAAAGGTGCTGCGAAGGCGTGGGCGAGGCCGAGATTGGCGCTGTTGAACGCCACCGCCGCCTGGCACGAGGCGATAAGGCAGTTCGTGCGCGCTTCGCGGTCCGTCGGTTCGCGATAGGCGCGCACGAGCGAGGCGGCGAGAAGCCGCATGGCTTCGAGCGCGAAGGGATCGGTCATCGCGTTCGACATTTTCGAGACGTAGGCCTCGACCGCATGGGTCAGCGCGTCGTAACCGGATTGCGCGGTCACCTTGGCGGGGCAGCTCACCGTCAGGCTCGCGTCGAGCAACGCGATCTGCGGTGTCATCTCCTGCGAACGGAAGATGAGTTTCACGTCCGATCCCGATTTGGACGCGATGGCGGATTCCGAAACCTCGCTGCCGGTACCCGCGGTCGTTGGCACGCAGACGAAAAGCGAGGCGTGGGGGTTGAGCTTCTTGCCGAATCCCGAGATCGCCTCGACCGTGCCCGGGTTGGACAGCAGCATGCGCGCGACCTTGGCCGTATCCATGGCCGAGCCGCCGCCGATGGCCACGATCATGTCGGGCTTCGCGTCGGCAAGTGCGGCCGCCGCCTTCGCGATGCTGTCGGTGTCGGGCTCGTGCGCGGGGACCGGAACGATCGGCGGGCGCAGGCCCGTCGCCTTGGCGAGCGCATCGGCCGCGCGCAGGGCGACCTCGCCGTTTGCGAAGAACGCGTCGACGACCAGTGCGGGGCGTTTGCAACCGTGTTCCTCGGCCAGCGCACCCACGCGCTCCAGCCCGTTCCAGGCGCTGACGACGCGGCGCGAGGAGTGGAAGAATACGAAGTCGGCGGGTGCGGTCTGGCTCATGTCGTCGGGTTCCGTCCGATTTGTCCGGTTTACAGTACTTTTGCGGTTCGCGGCGGTCAATCCTGCCGGACGACGGCACCGGCCTTCTGCGCGCCGCGCGCCAGATCGACGCGCACCGAATAGCGCATCAGGTCCGCGCGATGGACCGAGCGGCCGGCCATCGCCGGGCGGCCGTGCCTGTCGAAATAGACGAGATGGCGCACCAGCACGGGCGATCCGGCCGGTACGTGCAGGAGTTCGACCTCCTCGGGGCCGGAAAGAGCCGCCTCGATCTGCAGTTCGCTGTGGGTGAGGGGGTGGCCCTCCCACAGCCGGTGCATCAGCGAGCCGGCGGCATGTTCGCGGCGGATGTCGCGGGCAAGCGCGTCGGGGATGTAGCGCCAATCGATGGCGAAGGGCGCCATGCGCGTGCTGCGCACGCGCTTGACGAAAAGGACGCCCGCGCCCGGTGCGATCGTCAGCGCCTGCGCGATCTCCTCGGGCGCGCCGACATGCTCGAAGGCAAGGATCGACACGCGGAAGGGCTGGCCCTCGGCCGCCCATTGCCGGCGGATGTCCATCACCGGCGTCAGCTTCTCCTCGACCTTGCGCTGGCTGACGATGGTGCCGCGTCCGCGCGTACGCCGCAGGATGCCGGCCTTCGTCATCTCGGCGAGCGCCTCGCGCACCGTGGCGCGGCTCACCTTGAACATCGCGACGAGTTCCTCGTCGGAATGGAAGCGCCGCGCCGGATCGTTCCACGCGCCGATCATCGCCAGCAGGCGATTGCGGACCTGCACGTAGAGCGGGATGGGCGAACTGCGGTCGATCCCGGCGGCGGGGCCGCCGCTTCTCGTCGATTTCCGGCGGCGGGCGGCCATGCGTCAGGTCCCTTTTCCGGCGACCGCTTCGAGTTCGGCGATCAGTTCGAGCACGACGGGAAGCGGCCGGCAGTCGCGCAGCAGGTCGAGTGCGGCGGCGGCGACGCGCGGATCGCGGACGATCGCCTCGGCGCTGGCGCCGGCGACGCCGTTTTCGCGCAGCGCGTCGGCGCACATCGTCACGATCTCCGCACGCATGTCCATGCGTCAGGCGGCCTTCGACGATGGGCCCGACGTGTTGCCCTCGACCTCGGGGATCGGCGGAATGGGCACGTCCCACGGCGCGACGTCGGCGCGGATCTTGGCCAGCGCCTTGGCGATGATGTCGACCTCGGCGTCGGGGTGCGTGGCGCCCAGCCCGTATTCGGCGGCGAGCGCGCGAGCGCGGGCCGAACGCTTGCGCTCGTCCGAAGGCAGGTTGACGACCGCATAGACGCCGTTCAGCAGGGAGCCGCGCAGCTTCTTGGCGAACTTCTTGCCCAGCAATTCCTTGTCGAGGGCGGAAAGCTCGGAGAAGAAGCGGCGCATCACGATGCGGCCGAACTGCACGTGGCGCGCCTCGTCGCGAAGGATCAGGCGGCAGGCCTCGCGGATCGATTCGAACTTCGCGTTCTCGTAGCGCGCCTGCAGCAGTTCGCCCGACAGCTGCTCGAACAGCGTGTTGACGGCGAGCCCGGCGAAGAAGCTCATCGCCTTCTCGTCCTTCTCGTCGTGGAACTTCGGGATGATCTTCAGGAAATAGTCGGACTGCGGCATCGGCTGGTAGGCGTGCAGCGCCTGCGCGATGCGGAAGGACGCCTCGTGGTGGCGGAGCTCCTCCTGGATGAAGTTGACGACGTGCTGCTTCACTTCGAACGGCTGGTGGCCGAACACGGCGTCGCGGTAGCGCTCGGCGCCGTAGGGTGTGGCGCCGTGCTCCATCCATGCACGCAGCGACCACCATTCGGCGCCCGCGCGGCGGACCTCGTCGGGGATGTCCGCCTTCTTCAGGTCGGAAAAGTCGATCTTCGCCGGATCCCAGGCCAGGTCGCGCGCCTGTTCGCAGAGCTTCCAGATGTCGTCGTAGGAATGCAGGGCGACGATCGGGTACGGGTTCGGGTTCTGGACGACTTCTTCGAGCATCGAGGCTTCCATGGCGGAGCTCCTTCGGTTCGATCTGTCAACGATAGGACGGGAGGGGGCGGTTTTCCAAGGTCAGGCTCCCAGGAAGGCCGCGCGGATGTCGTCGCTGCGGGCGAGGTCGGCGGCCGCACCGTGGCGCACGACGCGGCCGACCTGCAGCACGTAGGCGCGATCGCACACGGCAAGCGCCTTGCCGACATTCTGCTCGGCCAGCAGGATCGCGGTTCCCCCGCCCACGATCGCGCGCACGCGGTCGAGCACCTCGTTGGTGAGAAGCGGGGAGAGGCCAAGCGACGGCTCGTCGAGCAGCAGCAGGCGGGGGGCCGACATCAGCGCGCGGCCGATGGCGAGCATCTGCTGCTGGCCGCCGGAAAGCTGCCAGCCCAGCGCCTTCTCGCGCTGGGCGAGGATCGGGAACATGTCGTAGAGCGCCGCGACGCGCGCGGAAGTACCGGCGGCATCGGCTGTCGTGGCGACCTCCAGGTTCTCGCGCACGGTCATGCCGGGAAAAACGCGCCGGCCTTCCGGGCAATAGGCGATGCCGGCGCGCGCGCGCCGGAACGTCGCCACCGCGCCGATGTCGCGCCCGTCGAACATGACGCGGCCGGCCGCGGGCTTCAGCAGGCCCATGATTGTCTTCATCGTCGTCGATTTGCCGGCGCCGTTGGCGCCCAAGAGCGCCACGGCCTCGTCCGCGCGCACCTCGATCGTCGCCTCGTGCAGGGCGGCGATCTGGCCGTAGCGGGCCGAGACGCCGTCGAGATGCAGGAGCGCG